>JBCBPQ010000373.1:0-5776 GCA_039820645.1 Cyanobacteria bacterium J06633_8
CAGCAGCATTGGTTTGGGAAAAGGCTGCAATTCTACTGGGATTACCATTGTTATCAACACCTTGAACAGTCAGTTCATCAGCATTAATAACAATATTACCTGCATCACCGTAGATAGTTCCTTCTGGGAGAGTTGTAGTAATCAGTTCCAAATTGTTAATTCGTTCTGATGCTCGAACAAAAATATCATCAAAGTTGATTTCCTCCACACTAGAGGAACTGATTTGGGAACCACTCATTACCTGGAGATTATCAACAGAAAGCTCTAAATTGCCCCCTTTACCTTCTCCTCCTGTAGCTACAGTAATATTGCTACCATCTTGCAATACTAAGCTATTGGAGTTAATCTTGACGCTACTACCGCTACCTGTGCCACCGGTACCATTGGCAGCAAAAATACTACCTTCTTCCGTCAAATTGAGAGATTCAGCCTGTATTTCTAGTTCACTCCCTCCACCAGAGCCAAAATTAGCAACGGAAATAATTCCCCCATTAATATTTAATTCCTCGGTGATAATTTTTATTCCACCGGAATCACCAGTACCGAGACTTTGGGAATCAATTTCTGCCCGTCGAGTTTCGTCCCCTTCCTCCTGGAGGGTAATAGTATCGGCTTGAATTGTAATTTGTGCACCTCTGCCACCACCTGTACCTTTGGCTTCATTGCCAATACCACTTTCGTTGAGAATCAGGCTACCAACAGTAACATTTACATCTCCAGCATTACCGGTACTATTCTCAAGAGCTTCACTATCAAAGCCACTTTTGTACATCATAATACTATCGGCAGTTACATTAATCACTCCGCCATCACCTGAAGCGTGGGTACTAGCACTAAAACCGGAGTCTTCCAAAATAATATTCCTGGCAGTGACATTAATATTACCAGCTTTCCCTTCACCAAAGTTGTCCGTACCAAATAGAGATTCCTGCATCAAAAAAGTATCATCAACAGTAATATTAATTTCTCCTCCATCTCCGATACTATTAACATTGGCACCAAAACCAGCTTCAGATAACATCGTAAAGTTAACTGCCTGGATATTAATATTGCCTCCTCTACCACTACTATTGGTAATTGCACCAAAACCCGATTTTTCTAATAATAATTCATTGGCAGTTATACTAATATTTCCTGCATTACCACTACCGTTGGTGTCAGTACCAAAACTAACTTCGCTTATGGTAAGGTTGTCGGCAGTAAAATTGACATCACCAGCATTCCCACTACTTGAAGTGATAGTACCAAAGTTAGTTTTACTAATACTAAAATTTTGATTGGCAGTAAAATTGATATCACCAGCATTCCCACTACTTGAAGTACCGTTCCCAAAACTAGTTTGACTCATGCTGATGTTTTGATTGGCAGTGATATTAATATCACCAGCATTACCGCTACCACTGGTATCATTACCAAATCCAACTTGGCTTATATTGATATCATTGCCAGTGATATTAATATTACCAGCGTCACCACTATTAGAAGTTCTATTGTTAAAGCCAGCACTATTAATAAATATAGTATCGGCAGTATAGTTAATATTACCAGCTCTACCTTCTCCACTGCTATGATTAAACATTCCAGCATTTTGCATTGTGAAGGAGTTAGTGGCAGTAATATTAATGCTTCCGGCATCTCCACTACCGGAAGCGTGGTTATTAATACCAATTTCTTTAATTGTGAAAGTATCAGTAGTAATATTGACATTGCCAGCATTACCGTCTGCAGTGCTTGTACTATTGAAGGTGCTATTTGTCGTCAAAAATTCACTTGCAGCCGTAATATTAATTCCCCCAGCATCCCCAGCACCACTAGTTCCATTATTGATAAGACTTTGCTTAATTTCTACAGAGTTACCAGTGATGTTGATAATACCTGTATTGCCGATGTTAGTTGTAGTTGCAGAAATAAAAGCATTTTTGAGGGAAAGTGTATCTTTTGCTTGAATTTCAATACCCCCAGCAGGAGTGTTTTCCAAAGCATCTGCAATTAGTTTAGAATCATTAGCAATCTTAATATTATTGCCCAGCAAAGTAATTAAACCATTTGTTGAACCGCTTGTTGAACCCCCAATATTTAAACTGGTACCTTGTTCTAATTGGATATTTTGCAAGTTTGCGGTATTCGTTGAGTTGATTGTACCGTCTTGATTGAGGTCGAGAAAATTATTTGCGGCGTAAGCAGCAATTTGAATATTTCCTCCTGGTGCGCTGATTTGACTGTTGCTAATCGTGACATCTCCACCCAGCAGAGCAAGGTTTTTTCCTGAATTAACGGTTAGATTGGCGGAAGTTGCCTGTATTGATGAAGAGTTTGCCCCGTATTGTAATCCCAAAGGAACACTTATCGTCAACAACGGCTCACTTTGAGCATTTACAGCACTAAACTCAAACCCATCCTCAAACAACAAACTTTCAGCAGTACTCCCCAAAAAAGAACCACCAATATTCAAGCGCGCATTTTCCCCAAATACAATCCCCGCAGGATTAATTAAAAATAAATTTGCGCTACCGTTAGCTTTAATTAACCCATCAATATTAGAAATATTTCCCCCAGTTACCCGGTTAATGATATTTTCTATAGCGCTAGAGTTGTTAAAAGTCGCCGAGCTACCCGTAGGAATAGAAAATTCTTGGAAGCTATGAAATAAATTATTCCCTTTTTGAATACCGTTAAGAATATTGAAATTATTATTGTTTATATTGACAGTTGTATTGGTTGTACCATCAGATGTAACCTGAGAAGAAGCTGGTAAGATAATTCCCAAAGTTATTACAGCGCTGATAAATCCTGGTAAAAATGCAATCCCTTTCATCTTGTAAGATTATTTATTTATCTTCTGGATTTATGGTTCCCTAATTTTCATAAAAGATTTATTGTATATCAAAAAAACAGTGTATTTACGTAAGTTTTTGTAGAAAGATTGGCGAATGGATTATTTCCTAAAGTACTATGACGAGCAAAATAACGACGCACATTTCTACCTTCTTTGAGGATATTCAGTACAAATTTATCCCCTAAATCACATATCAAATCTGCATTTTGTGTGCAGAAACAAATTCTAATCAAGACAGCGAATAGCAGTAGTTTGAGCAGCAATGTCAACAGTTTTAACTATGGTGAGTTTAATCTTCCGCTAAATCATACAGCATTTACTGCAATTAAATCAAAATAATATGTCTATCGGTACTTGTGTAATTACGAAAAATTATAAATATTCTGATATTAAGAATTATCAACTAGCCATTATTTGTAATTGCGTTTATCTTTAAAACTGGCTGTTTTTTTTAACTAGTACATGAACGCAACAACATTTGCACCCCAAGAAGTTCTCAAGCAACTAGAATGGCGTTACGCTACCAAAGAATTTGACTCGGGCAAAAAGATTCCAGAAGATGTTTGGAAAGCGTTGGAACAAAGTTTAGTACTTTCACCTTCATCCTTTGGATTGCAACCTTGGAAATTCTTCGTGGTTCGTAATCCTGACATTCGTCAGCAATTGCTAGAACATTCCTGGGGACAGAAACAGGTTGTAGATGCTTCTCATTTAGTCGTTTTAGCTATTAAAGAAGGTGTAAACGAGAAGGATGTTGATACTTATCTTCAGCGAATGTCGGAAGTCCGAAATGTTCCCGTAGAGAAGCTCGAAGGTCTTGGTAATATGGTAAAAGGTTTAGTTAATCGAACTTCTGACGTTTTTGATAAAGATGCGTGGTGTGCGAAACAAGTTTACATTGCTTTAGGATTTTTTATGTTTGCTGCGGCAATGTTAGAAGTTGATACCTGTGCAATGGAAGGTATCGATCCTGCTAAATATGATGAAATTTTGGGATTAAAAGATAAGGGATATCATACAGTAGTTGTTTGTCCTGCTGGATATCGTCTTCCTACTGACAAGTATGGAAATATGGCGAAAGTTCGCTTCAAGACGGAAAATGTTGTGGAGTATGTAGATTAAAGCTTTGTGTAAATAAAAGTTATATTCTTGTAGGGTGAGCATGTTTGCTCGCCTATTTTTATAAGTAAAATTATCTTATCAGCCTTAAAAAAATTATTATTTATGATATAGATAAGGAGGAAATTATTGAATGGATAAGTTAAAGGAATATAGAGAAAAAGTAAAGCGAATATTAACTAAATATTCTCAGTATAAACCTAGCTATGGAGAAGTTGATATAGAACAGATTTTTGATACTGAGCGCGACCATTACCAACTTGTTAGTGTGGGTTGGAATAATCAAAAGCGAATTTATGCTTGTATGATGCATTTAGATATTAAAAACAATAAAATCTGGATTCAACAAAATACAACTGAATTTGATATTGCTAATGAATTAATTGAGATGGGACTACCAAAACATGATATTGTAATTGGTTTTCATACTCCAAAAATGCGTCAATTAACTGATTTTGCTGTAAATTAAATATAATCCCAAAAAGCAGGGTGTGTTATGGAATCGAAAATATAGAATTAATAATTCCCTCCTAGGGAAGGGGGTAGGGGATTAGGTTTGTGATACGCCAGGAGTAAAACATAATACTTTTAAAGTATCCTCTAACGGACTATTCATTAACATGAAAATCAACGAAACCACCGCATCAAAATTAGTACAATTAGTTTTAAACTGTATCGATTGCGAATATCCTCACAGTAATATTTATTGGCTTAATAGCGATGAAGATGTCAAACCACCGCGAGAATTAACTCCTGCTTTTTATGGTTGTTTAGATTGGCATTCTTCAGTACACGGGCATTGGTTACTTGCGCGCTTAGCTCGCTGTTTCCCAGAAGCATCTTTCAGTTTGTCAGCAAAGCAAGCTTTAGAAAAAAGTTTAACTCCAGTAAAGATTGAAGGAGAAGTATCATATTTAAAGCATCATCCTCGTTTTGAAATTCCTTATGGTGTGGCTTGGTTATTGCAGCTTGCAGCCGAGCTTCGTGAATGGGATGATGTTTGTGCAAAGCAATGCTTGATGGCGTTGCAACCATTAGAAATGCAGATTGCCGAAAACTTATACCTTTGGCTAAAAAAGTTAATCGTTCCCAATCGTACTGGAATGCACAAACAAACCGCTTTTGGATTGGCTTTGATGTTGGATTGGGCGCGGCTGACTGAGAATACTGATTTTGCTAACTTAATTGAGAATAAATTAAAACAATTCTATTTCAACGATAAAAAATATTCCTTAGGATTTGAACCGTTAGGATGTGATTTTCTTTCTCCTTCTCTTGCTCAAGCAGACTTAATGAGACGAGTACTTTCAAAAAATGCTTTTGCTCACTGGCTAACTGAATTTCTTCCAGATATACCCGTTGATAATTCCCAAAGCTGGTTAAAACCGGTTGCAGTTGAAGATTCCCAAGACTATATGCAAGCTCATTTTTATGGACTTAACCTCAGTCGAGCTTGGATGATAGAAGGAATCATTTCTGGATTACCCAATAGCGATAACCGCATTCAAACACTTATAAATACTGCTACTGTTCATCGTCAACTTGGATTAGCAAATGCCGTCAGCGAACATTATGCCGGTAGCCATTGGTTAGGAACTTTTGCTGTTTATCTAGCAACTTCTCGTGGGTTTGTTTCTTGAAAATGTTTTAATTGTTGTAAGTCCTGGTTTTAAATAATCTATATAGAACCCATTTGGGATCTATTTAAACGGTAGCCAATCTTTTTAGCATCAGTCGAACAAAACAGAGATTAACTTTGGTCGTAGAATTAGCAAGGGTTCTTTCAAAATTTTTAACCAAGCTTTTACATCTCTCCATCCA
>JBCBPQ010000374.1:0-5775 GCA_039820645.1 Cyanobacteria bacterium J06633_8
ATTAATCGTCATCATCCAGATTATGCTGGAAAAATTTCTTTTGAAAACACGGTTAATATAATTGCGACTGCCGAAGGAGAATTAGGTTCGAGCGCACAATATTTAATGCAAACCGTTAAAGGTTTAGAGACGTTAGGAATAGAAGATGAGCAACTGTTACGATTACGTTCTAGTGTATTAGAACAGCAACAGAATAATTAATTGGTAATTGGTAATTGGTAATTGGTAATTGGTAATTAATTATAATTATTCAGAATTACTAATCACTTTACTTTTTTGATTGAGCAATTCTTGGACATCATTTGCTAGGGTTGCAAAAGTTGAATTAGCGATTGCGTCTTTAGCAAGTTCTACCTGTATCTCAATAGCAATGTCTTCAAATTGAAGTTCTTCGTGATGGTACATTTCTGTATTCGGAACCCACCACTCGTAAATTACGTTTAAATCGGAATATAATCGGCATTTGATGATTTTTTCGTATTCTTCACCAACTTTTCCTAAATATCTGGCTATTTCAATTCTTGTCATTTTGATTCCCTTTTATCGTTATTTCTATATGGTAATACTTACTCAAGTATAGGAAGTCGATTTTAATTTTTAAAAAATAGGTATTCGCAGGGTGTGTTATGGCTTCAACATAACGTACCCTGCAAATCTAATCAATCTTTCTCCAAACTAGCCACTAACTTAACACCAAATTGTTCTTCAAAGATTAACTTGCTATAACCAAAACTCCAAAGTTCTATGGCGCAATCATCATCTGCATTGCTGGGAAACAGCTTTAAATATAATTCTTTATTGTCTTTACTGTAATCGCATTCGATTCTAGATATTGCTCCTATTTGTCTTCTATCTAGAGAAGTTGCTAATCTCAACATTGGACTTAATTGTTCTACAATTAATCTTTGGTCTTTTGTTGTCAAGTTTTGATAATTTTCATGCTTTTTCTTGGGCTGAGATTTGCGATGATAACGCGCTAAATTGGCAATAATTTCGATTTCTGTCTCGTTGTAACCCAGCAATCCACTATTACGAATTAGATAATATGAATGTTTATGATGGGAAGAATGACTTATATAATGTCCGCAGTTATGTAATTCCGAAGCAGCCCATAGTAAAAATCTTTCTTGATTTCCCCATTCGTGTAAATAACCTTTGGTTTGATCGAATAATGATAGAGCTAAGGTTGCTATTCGTTCGCTATATTTCAAATCAACTTTGTATTTCTTGGCGATTTTGAAGACGCTTCGCTGTCTTATCGTACTTTGAAAGCGAAGACGATTGTCTATTAAATCGTGCGCTAACATCCAATCTACAATCAATCCTTCTCGTAAAGCCCGCTCGCAGGTGGTTATCGATTCTACACCCAAAAGTGTCATTGCTTCTTGTAGTATTACAGCACCTGCAAGTATAACTTCTGACCGCTTCTCTGGCATAGCTGGTATCTCCGATCTCTCAGAATTAGTCATTTTTCGCAAATTAGATACTATTTCCCGCAAGTCTTTTAAGCTAAAGCTGTAACCATTTAATGTCGAAGGAGTAGAATCCGATGCTTGTTTGGCATGAATATTCGCTAAGGTTTCAATTGTGCCAGAAGTTCCTACCAAACGTATTTTTTCCCCAAAATTAACGTTTGACAAGACTTCTTCTACAGCACGTTCGAGCATTCCTCGGGCATAAGCTTTTAAATAGTTAAATTCGCGATCGCTAATTGGATCGGTGGTAATTAATTCACTGGTTAATCTCACAGCACCAACTTTAGTACTATTTAAACAGCGTTCTTCGTGAGAATCACCTAAAATTAATTCCGTAGAGCCACCGCCAATATCAATAATTGTATGTGGTTCGTTGTTAAACTCCATTCCTGAAAGCACGCCTAAATAAATCCGTCGTGCTTCCTCTTGCCCAGAAATTAAATCAACATCTAAATTTAATTCTTGGTTTATACGATATAAAAAATCTCTACCATTAGGTGCTTCTCTAACTGCACTAGTTGCGACAGCAATAATGGCTTCAGCATTCAAAGTTCTAGCAATCTCTTGAAAACGCCCCAAAGCATTTATTGTTCTTTCCATGATTTTGGGCTTGAGATTACCAGTCTCAACATCACGATCTCCCAGTCTAACGGTTTCTTTCTCTGTACCAACAATGCTAAAAGATGGTAGTGATGGTTCAATTCTTACAATAACCATATGTACCGAGTTGGTACCTAAGTCAATAGCGGCAATTATGCGCTCGGGTTCAAAGTTTGGAATGGGAACATTTTCTGCTGTTATCATCGCTGAATTAATCATTTAGCTTTTTTTTATTAAACCTTGTAATAGAATTTTGTTCGGATTCTATGGGTACAATAATTGGATTTAGCTATATTCAACAAACCTTCTATGAATCAATATCGTTGAAAGTTGAAAATTATCGCTTTAGTTTGCACCAAAAATTCAACCCATCGTGTATTGATACGATGTCCCCATAAAGTATCCAGATATAGTTTAGTTTTTTTGAGGGATTATATTTTGTTTTATAGATATCAAATAAAGTTATTCTATAGTTGTTAAGAAGTGTGAACTAAATCATATTAGTTATTTTGTGATTGCTATGGTTACTCAATCAGAAGAAACAATTGAATCAAGTTTTAGCAAAATAATCCGCCTTCTACGATGGAATAAGCCGGAAGGAAGATTAATTTTAATGATTCCAGGTTTATGGGCAGTATTTCTAGCCGCACAAGGAAAACCACCTTTACCATTAGTAGGAGTGATTATTTTAGGTACTTTTGCTACAAGTGCTCTTGGTTGTGTTGTTAACGATTTGTGGGATAAAGATATCGATCCAGAAGTCGAAAGAACTAAAAACCGCCCTCTGGCTTCTCGTGCATTATCTGTAAAAGTTGGAATAGTTGTAGCGATAGTATCCTTATTTTGTGCTGCGATTCTTGCTTTTTATCTTAATCCTCTTTCTTTTTGGCTGTGCGTTGCCGCTGTACCGGTAATTTTGCTGTATCCCGGAGCAAAGCGGGTGTTTCCCGTACCTCAGCTAGTGCTTTCTATCGCTTGGGGTTTCGCCGTACTAATTAGTTGGAGTGCAGTTACCCAGAATCTTTCACAAGCAACTTGGCTGTTGTGGGGTGCAACTGTATTGTGGACTTTAGGGTTTGATACAGTTTACGCCATGAGTGATAGAGAAGATGATAAACGTATCGGTGTAAATTCTAGTGCGTTATTTTTTGGTAATTATGTAGCTTTAGCAATCGGTGTCTTTTTTATTGGTACTGTTGGCTTACTAGTTTGGCTGGGAATAGTTACAAACCTCCATATTGCTTTTTGGATAAGCTTGGTAATTGCTTCTGTTGGTTGGATATGGCAATATCTACGCTTGCAAAAAACAGATTTACCCCGTGAAGCTTACGGCAAAATGTTCCGACAAAATGTTTGGATTGGTTTCATTCTCCTTGCTGGAATGGCTGCTGAAAGTTTTTACAGTTAACAGTTATCAGTGAACAGTGAACAGTGAGCAGTTAACAGTGAGCAGTTAACAGTTATCAGTGAACAGTTAGGATTTACGCAAACGATATATTTTTTCGTAGGGTGCTTGTACACTGATTCTCAGATGAATGTGATAATAAGGCAATTGAGGTACGGCACCATCCCACTCTTGTGCTAACTGTAAACTATTCACTACTCACTACTCACTGCTAACTGCTCACTACTAACTACTAACTACTAACTACTAACTGTAAACCGGATTTATACTGTTTTTTTATTAAAATTGAGTAGATATATCTAAAGCTAGATGCGTAAATTTACGATAATCATTACTAGTTGAATATATATCTATTTAAGTAAAAAATTGATGAAGCAAGCAAATATATTGAAACTTGCCACGGCAGCTTTACTATCTTTAGTAAGCTTAGGGGTTGTCGGGGGAGGCTTCTTTTTGACAAGGGCTTTTAGCAATACAGAAGAAACTGAGGTAGTAATAGATAAATCAAATTATCAAGATATTCGTCATAAAAGTTGGTCTAATCAAGTACTAATAAATCATTTTCCCGTCGTCATTCCTACTGAAGCTGAAGATGCACGGGTTATTTTTTATCCAGGTTCTTTAGAATACGGTAAAATTTTTCAACTGAGGATGAAACTATCAGAAGAACAAATAAAAAAGATGCTGAATGAATATAGAACTATAGCTAAATACAAGTATCAAGGTGGTGATACAAATGACCACGCAAATCAAAAAAATGGTGTGCCTACAACTTTTTTGTATACCAGGGATTTACAAGCAGAAAGTTTTCCATTAACTTACGAAATATTAGTATTAAATGCGAACAATCGCGGTAGCTCCGATTTTCCCTGGAATCATGGAGATAGTTATGGAGTAGCAATTAATAGTACGACTTCAGAAATTGTTTATTGGGCTGAGGAATGGTAAACCTATTTGAGATTTTTAAAAGCTATACATATTAATCATGTAGAGACGTTGCAGTGCAACGTCTTCCTGTATTTTGGTTTGTAAAGAACAAATATCTTTACTAAAAACAATGAGGAAAATCATTATCGGTGTAATGGGAGTTGGATAAGATTTACGCAACTGTCATATTTTCCTTGTAGGGTGCTGTACTCCTGGAATAAATTTGAAGGTGATTATAAGACTTGTACCGTTACGCAG
Source organism: Cyanobacteria bacterium J06633_8 (assembly GCA_039820645.1). Taxonomy (GTDB): domain Bacteria; phylum Cyanobacteriota; class Cyanobacteriia; order Cyanobacteriales; family Nostocaceae; genus Rivularia. The sequence continues at coordinate 4,666 of JBCBPQ010000374.1, forward strand.
CAACCACGATTTTGTGAGAATTGGGTAATTTCTGACTTTAAAAGGTTATTTTATTTGTTAGATTTAGTGTTAAATCTTACATCTTGCACCCTTCTCAGTTGGGCTTCATAATCGCCTTGGAATAAATTCCCAGGCTTATATACAAAGTCTGATAAATCAGACTGGGTAGCACTTTGAGGTGATTATAGTGTCTTTTTACGTATTTTGTATATTAGCCTCGGATTTTGATTTCTCTGCGAGAAAGCCTTCGGCTTACAAGGTGGAAATTTGGCATTAACGACAATAGTAATAAATTTAAATTTGTGGTAATCCCAAATCTTCCCTAACCTTACTTAAATATTCAGCCCAATATTCTTCAAAGCGATATCCTAACAAGAACTTTGCTTTTTTACCTAATTCTTCTCCCTTTCGCTGATTTTCAGAAATTGCTTTAATTTGTGTTGGTGCGATTACTGGATAAAGAATTTTTGCAAACCACAAGCTGATTTTTAACGATTTACTATAGTTTTGTGCAGCAGCAAATGCTAATACTCCAATTTCTCCTGCATAACTAGTATCAAAGCCAAGTAAAACATGAAAAATATCGTGAGTAACAACATATCGTAAAGCGAAAACATTGCGTTGAGCAACATCTTCTAATTCTGGACTAATATTAAGTGCTTTAAGTTTGTTTCTCTTCATATGCTCCGCATATTCTCTACCAAAACTACCTTCTGGATATTCAATTAATTTATCTAAATCAATCAGCGGGTGATATCCTATTACATCCTGCAACTTTTCAGCAACTTCTAGAGAAACTTTAGCACCCAAAATATCTGATTTTAAAATTGCAAAATCGCCGAAATTCTGAGAATTTTTATAAGCTAAAGCCGCTTTCACTTGTTTTAATTTATTCAACATATAATTAAAGCTTAAAAATTATAGATAACATACCTGTTTTTATTATAATTTTCTAAACACTCTGCGTTACTCCGTATTCACTACTACTTGGTTAAGTAATTAAACTCGTTTTCAGATCCCCCAACCCCCTTAAAAAAGGGGGCTTTTATTCCCTCCTTTTTAAGGAGGGTTAGGGAGGATCTCCTATTAACTGAGCAGTATTGACTCCGC
>JBCBPQ010000375.1:0-5735 GCA_039820645.1 Cyanobacteria bacterium J06633_8
AGTGAACAGTGAACAGTGAGCAGTTAACAGTGAACAGTTATCAGTGAACAGTTGTCATTGAATGATTGATTTAATCAAAGTCCGTGGCTTATAAATACAGGAGAATTAGAGAAAATAAATCTAATTCATCACATTGTGAGCTATAATTTCTTGATTTAACTGATACCTGATAATTGATAACTGTTAACTGATTTACGCCATTACCATTCCGCCATCTACATTAAAAACTTGTCCGGTAATATATGCTGCTGCTGTATCTGCGGCAAGAAAACGCACCATTCCAGCAATTTCTTCTGGCTTACCGTAACGCCCCAAAGGAATAGCTTTGAGAATTTCTTCTGACTTTAGCTCGCTTGTCATATCAGTTTCGATAAAACCTGGTGAAACAGCATTAACCGTTATACCGCGAGAAGCAAATTCTTTAGCTAGAGTTTTAGTTAAACCGATAACTCCCGCTTTTGCTGCACTGTAGTTAGCTTGTCCGGGATTGCCCATTTGTCCTGCAACTGAAGCAATATTTATAATCCTGCCAGAACGTTTTTTCAACATGCCTTTACTTACAGCACGAGTACATAAAAATACCCCAGTTAAATTAAGATTTATTACAGCTTGCCAATCTTCCGGCTTCATGCGTAAAAGTAAAGTGTCGCGAGTAATTCCGGCGTTGTTAACCAAAATATCGATTTTCTTAAATTTTTCTAAAACAGTACTAATCAATTTGTCTACTTCTTCCGATGAAGAAACGTCCGCTTGTAGCGCGATCGCACTTCCTCCGGCTGCGGTAATTTCAGCTACGAGTTCCTCCGCCGCTTGACTAGAGCTTGCATAATTAACTACTACAGTTGCTCCTAGTTTTGCTAATTCTTGAGCGATTGCTCGTCCAATTCCTCGCGAAGCACCGGTAACAACAGCAACTTGTTCGCGCAAAGTCTGTAAATTTTCAGGCATTAGTTCCATGAAACTTCCTCAATATAATTTCATCATTCAACCCCGCTAAATATAATAGGCTGATTCGTACCTGGGATTTACGACGATTTTGTCCTAGGCACTAATATAAAACTTATTGGAAAAAACACGGACTTCGTTATATGGCTACCAAAAAGCAATTCAATAGCTTCGAAGAGATGTTATCTGGCTCTGATGTACCAGTACTAGTTGATTTTTACGCTGAATGGTGCGGCCCTTGTCAGATGATGGCACCGATTTTAGATCAAGTGAATTCGCAACTCCAAGGAAAATTAAGAATCGTTAAAATTGATACTGAAAAATATCCCGCGCTAGCAAGTCAGTATCAAATCTACGCTCTCCCAACTTTGGTACTGTTCAAACAAGGGAAACCCGTGGATAAAATTGAAGGCGTAATGCAAGCACCGCAATTAGTTCAGCATTTAAAAACATTTATGTAAGATATTCCGATTCCTCGTTACCAGGTTGAACCTGGTAACGCATTTGAGGGAGGCTATGCCGAACTTCAATCTGAAATTAATATTTTATTAATCAATCACAAGTAATGCTGTTTACTGAAAAATACTGATATCTATTGTAAAAAAAGTGAAGTAGAAAATATTCGGATGATATGCCGCTTTAGATATCTTATGAGTAAGCGTGAAAGTCCGTTTGGATTGATTTCTGTTCTATTAGTTACCTTCGGCTTAAGCATCGCTGGTATTTGGTTGGCTTATCAAATCGGGTTTGCTCCCTATTCCGATATTGAATATACTTACACAGAAGATGTTAAAAATATATCAAAAATAGATAAAAATAATACATCGGAACCAAAAGTAAATAGTATTGCGACACCTAAACCCACTCCTACTGCTACACCTAAAAAGTTAAAAACCGCAGAGGAATTAACTGCCAATCCGATACAGACAGAAATTAAATTTTTGTTTGATTCTAATAAAATTACCACTCAAGGTGTAGAAAAATTAAATCAGTTAGCAAATATTGTCAAAGAATTTGATTTTCAAACAGTTGGTATCCGAATTTATTCTAATTTTGGCGAATCCGAATTTAGCAAAAAAATAGGAAGACAGCGTGGTGAACAAGTAGCTGGTTATTTACGCCATCTTGGTTTGAAAAATAAAATCATTATTTCCCGCAGAAATCCATACCCTTCCGCCAATAATCTTTCTTCTAGGCAAAAACGCAATCAGGCGATGGTAGTTAGGTTATATAAGTTGTAACTGTTAAATCTATACCTTCTTGCCCTCTACTTTATAAGCAGAGAGGTGCCGGTAGGGCGGAGTGAGGTGTCATGTCGAGCCGTAATCCAGCCTAAAAGAATCATTTATTAACTAATTAACTAATAAATTTATAAATTAATTAATTAATTTATTTATTGCTAACTGCTAACTGCTAACTGCTAACTGCTAACTGCTAACTGCTAACTGATTATTGTCTCCTCACATTCAAACAACACCATTCTTTACGCTTCCACAAAGTCGCAACCATCCAGCCATTCTTTTCTAAAACATTTGTAACAGCGTTGGATTGTTCTAATAAAATACCGCTAAAAATACCCCAGGTAGTTGGTTTAACAATTTCGCTCATGGCAGGAAGTATTTCCATGATGATTTCAGCCAATATATTGCAAACTATACCATCTACTGGTTCAGTAAGCATTTGTTGTACTGCTTCCACGCTTCCTTCCCCTACAATCAAGCGTTCTGGAGCACAGCCATTTATTTCACGGTTTTCTATAGTTGACCTTACCGCTAAGGAATCAACATCCACTGCATAGGATTTTTCTGCTCCCAGTAATAATGCTCCGATAGAAAGAATACCAGAGCCACAACCAATATCAGCAATTACCACATTTTGTTTTTTTTCTGCGGAATTAACGAAAGATTCTGGTATACCGCTAAAACGCATTTCTAAGGATTCTAAACAAAGTTGGGTTGTTGCATGAGCGCCCGTACCAAAAGCTGAACCGGGATCGAGCTGTATAATTAACCGTTCTGTGTTTTCTGGGGCAGGTATCCAAGAGGGATTGATTAGAAAGCGATCGCCAATTTCTTGGGGTTCCCAGTGTTTTTTCCAGCTACTCGACCAGTCTTCTTCATCAATTAACTTCCACTGTAAGGAAGGTAAAGAAGTTTCAAAGCAAAGTGCATCTTGACGCAGCCACAACGATAGAGCAGCTAAGTCCAGCAAATGTGCTTGAAACTGCGGTAAATAAGCTTGTACTAAAACAACATTACCTTTTTTTTGACTGGCAGTTCCCCGACAACCGAATTCCTCCAGTCGCCAATATACAGAATCTTCGATCTCTGGAGAACATAAAATTTGTAATTCCCACCAAGTTTTTGCCACGATTAAATGAGTTAGGAGTTAGGAGTTGTGAGTTAGGAGTTAAGAGTTATGAGTTGAAAATTGGGAGTTAGTGCTTTTGACACGGCAGATTTTGCGTGCTACCTCCTCCTACATCCCCTGCATAGAAGCCAAAGAGTTTTGGACTTCGACTAGTTTTATAAGTTAGGATTCTGGTATTGAGAATTAGGAAAACGGAATTTTTACTTGAAGCTTTTTCTGATTTATTGCGATTCGCTCTTAACTTTCAACTTCTAACTCCTCTCTCCTAACTCCTCTCTCCTAAATCCTAACTCCCGCCCTCCTAACTCCTAACTGTTTACAAAGTTACCGTATATGCATCTCGAATACCGGGTACTTTGGTAATTTCTTTCAAAATTCCGTCTGGTAATGGGTCATCTATACTTATAACCATTACCGCATCACCCCGAACAATTTTACGTCCTACCTGCATACTGGCGATATTAACGTTAAAGCTGCCGAGCAAAGAACCGATTTTACCGATAATTCCGGGCATATCGCGATGTACGGTAAATAACATGTACCGATTTGGTGGTACGTTGATAGGAAAACTATCCAGGTTAGTAATCCGAATTTCTCCATCACCCAACAAAGCACCAGTGACAGAATGAGTTCCTAAGTTACCCGTAGCTTCTAAATGCAGCGAACCGGCGTAATCTTTGACTGAATCATCCCGCGTTTCAATGACGCGAATTCCTCTTTCTTTCGCTTCAATGTTGGCATTTACATAATTCACTCTTTCCCGTAAAGCTTGGTAAAGCAATCCTTTGAGAGAAGCGATAACTAAAGGTTGACTCTTGTTAGTTGCAAGTTCTCCTTGCAAGCTGACGTTGAGTAATTCGACTCTACCACCAGCAAGTTGCCCTACTAAGTTACCTAATGTTTCTGCAAGCTGCATGTAGGGTTTAAGTTCTTCCAAAACATTGGGATTTAGTCCTGGAATATTTACCGCAGAGCGCGCTGGCAAACCCAAAAGTACATCACGGATTTGTTCGGCTACGTCAATAGCAACATTTACTTGGGCTTCTGCAGTTGATGCTCCTAAATGCGGTGTGAGAACAACTTCTTTACCTAAAGCTTTTAAAGGAGATTCACCTAAAGGTTCGGACTCGTAAACATCCAAAGCTGCACCCTTGATTTTACCTTCCTTGAGCGCTGCGGCTAAAGCCTCTTCATCAATAATTCCGCCGCGAGCGCAATTGATAATGCGGGCGTTGGGTTTCATCTTCGCCAACATTTCGGCGTTGATTAAATGAGTAGTTTCTGGAGTTTTGGGGATGTGCAGCGTCACATAATCAGCTTGCCCGATTAGTAAATCCATATCTACCAACTGAACGCCCATTTGTTCGGCTCTTTCGGTAGAAATAAAAGGGTCAAAAGCCAGTAATTTCATTCCCATTGCTTTAGCAACGCTAGCAACATGAGAACCAATTTTACCTAAACCGACAATACCTAAAGTCTTTTTATAAACCTCAGCACCAACAAAAGTTTTGCGGTTCCATTCTCCTTTTTTCACCGAAGCATTCGCATCAGCAATATTCCGAGATAAAGACATCATCATTGCCAAAGCATGTTCGGCTGCGGCAATGGTATTACCTTCAGGAGAATTTACGACTACAATTCCTCGGCGCGTAGCTGCCGGTACATCTACATTATCAACACCTACACCGGCACGACCGATAATTTTTAGATTTGTGGCTGCTTCAACTACTTCTTGGGTAACGCGAGTCCCAGAACGAATCATCAGGGCATCGTATTCACCAATAATTTGCTGTAATTCTTCTGGTTTTAAACCTAACTTGACATCAACGCTAGCAACTTGGGATAGGATGTCAATCCCTGCTTGGTCAATTGAATCGGAAACTAGAACCTTAGACATAACTGCTTATTTTAAAGCTTACTTGTTTTTGTAGGGGAAATTGTCAGTGTTGAATGCAAAAAAGCCTTTACTACGGCGATTAGCGTACGTACAAATTACTATTTAAATCGGTATCCCTTGAGAACGATACGCCGACCTTTAGGTCACGTGATGAGAAATTTGTTAGGTTGCATATAGCGTTTTTCCTCATAGGGTAGACATAATCCACCAATAACATGAATAGCGCTCGTAGTTCATCTATTTATTAAAAATTCAGAAAGCGAAAAAAACTGTAAAAGTCGCTTAATGTAAAAGTATTTACAAAGAGTAATGGGTAATTGGTAATGGGTAATTGGAAACAATCAAAAATAATTGACCGAAAAATTTGGGTCTCAAGCCCCGTCCTTCTAGGACGGCTTTATTTGTTTTCGTGCTATAATATTACGTAGAGTTGTTCCACGTCAAAATGTTCGTCTTAGAATTTAAGGTCAAAGGGAATAAAACTCAATATGCTGCCATTGATGAGGCGATTCGCACCGGTCAG
>JBCBPQ010000376.1:0-5724 GCA_039820645.1 Cyanobacteria bacterium J06633_8
AAGTGGAAAGCTTATGGCGTACCTAAATATGTTTTTACAGATGGAGGTAAAGATTTTCGCTCAAAACATTTGGTGGAATGGATTTCTAACCAATTAGGTTTTGAGCCTATACTTAGAAGCCGTCCCTCAGAAGGAGGAATCGTAGAAAGACCTTTTAGAACAATGAGCGGATTGCTTTCGGAGATGCCTGGTTTTACTGGAGCAAACGTTAAAGAGCGTCCAGAAGATGCGGAAGAAAAAGCTTGTATAACCCTTCCAGAACTAGAAAAATTGATATTAGGATTTATAGTTGATAACTATAATCAAAAGCCCGATGCTCGAAGTCAAGCTAACCCTTTGACCCCAAAGCAAAGTCGAATTGAGCGATGGGAAAAAGGTTGGCAGAAGCCTCCAACATTATTAAATGAAAGAGAACTTGATATTTGCTTGATGAAAGGAACAGAGCGGGTGGTTTATGACAATGGTTATCTCAATTTTTCTGGTCTTCGTTATAGGGGAGAAAATTTAGGGGCTTACGCAGGAGATAAAGTTATCTTAAGATATGACCCCAGAGATATTACTTTGGTTTTGGTTTACGGTCGAAAGAATAATAAAGAAGTATTTTTGGCGCGTGCTTATGCTGTTGGTTTGGAGTCTGAAAGATTATCTATAGAAGAGGTTAAATATGGGTCTACAAAAGCAAAAACTAATGGTAAAGGAATTAACAATATTTCAATACTTGAAGAAGCTATTAGACGCAGAAACTTCTTAAAAAATAAAAAGAATAAGACGAAGGCAGAACGTCGCCGCAGCGAGCAAAAGCGTTTTGAAGAAACACCACTTAGAAATGAAGACGAAATAAATCAAATAAACCAAAATCGCACTAATAATCAAGTTGAGGCTACAGAAGCTCAAGTAGAACCAGAAGAACCAGTAGAAATAGTTGATTTAAATTTACTACGTGAAGAACTAGGGCTGTAGACATCATGACTAATGAAGAATTGCAACAAGAAATTGAACGCCTCCGGCAACCAAACATTTTAAATTTAGAACAAGTCAAAAGATATTCTACTTGGTTAGACGAAAGGCGTAAGTTACGAAAGCCAGGAAGGGCTACAGGTGATTCTGGTTTGGGTAAAACTACAGCATCTCTGTTTTATACTTTTCAAAATCGCGCTGCAAAAAAACTAAATCAAAAACCAAAAGTTCCCGTACTTTATGTGGAATTGATAGGAAGTTCTTGCAGTCCGTCACTGTTTTTTAAAACTATTATTGATAGTTTAAATTTCAAATTTAATAGAGGCACAGAAAATCAACTGCGGGAACGAGCTTGGGATGCAATAAAAAAATGTAAAGTTGAAATCATAATTGTTGACGAAGCTCATCGGCTACAATTTAAAACACTTCCAGATGTCAGGGACTTGTACGATAAGGTCAAAATTATACCAGTACTTGTGGGAACAAGTAGTCGATTGGATACTTTGATTAGCAAAGACGAACAGGTTGCTGGACGTTTTGCATCTTATTTTAGTTTTGAGAAGTTATTGGGGAGTAACTTTAATAAAACAGTTAGAATATGGGAGCAACAAGTTCTCAAACTTCCAGAACCATCAAATTTAGCTAACAATAAGGTTATTATGAGCGATCTAGAAGAAAGAACTGCTGGTCAAATTCGTCTATTAGACCAGCTTCTTAGAGATGCAGCGGTAAAAGCTCTAGAATCTGGTTTAAAAAAAATTGACAAATCAGTATTGGATAGTATAGACGGGGATTACTTACTAGTTGCGACTTAAATTATATCTACTTAATCCAAATGTCAAACAAAATTTACGACTTTGAAACTTGGTTTGATTTTATTGAGCCATTCCCAGGTGAAAGTATCAGCCACTTCCTGGGTCGTTTTGAAAGGGCTAACTTGCTAACAGGATACCAAATTGGCAAAGAAGCAGGTATTGGTTCTGTAGTAACTAGGTGGAGGAAACTTTTCCTTAACCCATTCCCAAGCCAGAAAGAAATAGAAGCGTTAGCAGACGTTACTGAAATAGACGCTATAAAAATTAGCATGATGTTACCGCCAAAGTCCATGACGATGAAACCCAGACCAATACGCCTATGTGCTGCTTGCTATGCAGAATCTCCCTACCACCGCATTGAGTGGCAACTAAAAGACTTGATGAAGTGTAGGCATCATCAACTAAGATTACTCACTAAATGTACCAATTGCCTTAAACCATTTCCAATTCCTGCTGATTGGATAAATGGAGAATGCCGTCATTGCGGTTTACAATTCGCCAGAATGGTAAAAGTGCAAGAACGAGCTACACACAATTAGTTAATTTAACTCTGCTGTTAGCCAACTTACCTACAAATATCATGGGAAAACATTTCCCATTTATACTTTAAAATAGGAATTGAAGCTACCTTGTCTAAGTAACCTATAACAAAGCTAATAGCAGCTAATTTAGAGAAGAATTAAGTTAAATAACACAAAATAGGCACACAAAAGCGAGACTTACTTGTCTTATACCTATTTCTTCCTTTCCCAGATTAACGCACTAATTCGGGAATGTCAAATACTCCATAATTTGACACCAGAAACATCTTTTGACTTTTCACTAACAATCATCCTTCAGTCAAGAGAAACGCAATTGAGCTTTGTGTGACTGGCTTTATAGGTGAGCATCCATCGCCTTTTTGTTAAAACCTACCAATGAGGTCACATAAAATGACTATAGAAGCAGCCTTTGAGAACCCGTTTCTGGCACAATCCGAGCTTAAAGAGTTCATCAATAAGCAAGCAGAGATAATTACCCCAGAAATTGAAATTGACTCAGTATATGAAGATAGTTTGGGAAAAGTATATCGAGTTTGGAGCGGAATGCAATTTATTGGTAAGTGTTATCAAAATCTTGAGGGTAAATGGGTAGCGCAACCCTTTAGCAATGAAAAACTAATTTTTTGCAATACCTCAGATTTAGCAATAGCGATAATTGTTGCCCTTAATGAATTGCTGGTGGTGGATGTAGCGTAAGGATTTGTCAGATATTCATTCAATCACTTGGAGGCGTGGATTTAAACACGTCTCTTCTTTGTATAGTTAATGTTTAGTTATATTGCTTTCGTTTTGTTAGTAGCTCGGTAAGCTTGCTTCGGGTTGCTAGGAGTTCCCTGACGAACATATTCAAGCTCGCCAGATGTAATTAAGGGGTTCAAATATTTACTTCGTAGGTAAACTTGGTTTCGTCCAAGAATAACTGCTAGTTCTGATGAAGACAATTCTCTCCACTGGCAAAGTTGAACAATCACAGAACTTACTTCATCTGTCTCAGCCCGTTCTCCTAAATCTTCAACTACTTGCCTTAATTCTTCGGGCATTTGATTTAAATAATTCTGATCTAAGTCATTATCTGTAGAGTTATCCGCTAGATTAGAATCATCTTGGCATATCACCTCGCTAGATAAGCCCTTATCTATAGGGCTACTCGCTAGATTAGAGCTATCGTGGGTCAGTAACCCGCTAGATAAGTTATTTTCAAGAATATTTTGGCTAAGAGTGTAGTAAGTTGCTGAACTTTTACCATTCTGCTCCAATAAACCTAAGTCTCGAAGGTGTCTTAGTTGTTGGCTAGCAGTAAGGGTATCAACACAATTAATGTAGCGATATGTAAAGTTATTAATTTCACCAATTTCTCTAGTAACAATTAATGCCCTAGCATTGTCGTCGCTTAAATTACAGTGCTTAAATTGCGCTAACCACTTTACATCCTCTTGACTTAGAAGATGATGAACTAAAAGCTTAACAGTAAAACTATCTTTCTCTGAACTAGACTCAAAAAGTGGTACTGTAAGATTTGCTTGATGCATTTCATCGATCATCACACGGATACCTGTACCTTTTGTTTCCGCAATTCCCACTTCATGCAGAACAGCCGCTATTTTTTCGTTACGGATTATGGAACCAGGTTCTCCAAGAGAGTCAAAAGACTTGAGAGAATGACCGGAATTATGAATTTCTAGGCGATTAGAAAACCTTATAATTTGTACGGGTTGGCGGATTCGATAATTACGGTGCATTACAGCATTAACTATAGCTTCGCGAATTACAGCGCGTGGAATTAAAGGTAATTCTTGACGATGAAGACCGTTATCTACTATTGAAAAAGCTTTTGGAATATCACCCAGAACTAAACTTACTAATCTTGGTATCGCAAGCAGTAAAGGTTCAATTATTTCAACTGTTTGATAGCGATTATTTGGATCGGGAACCCATTCACGTCCTTCAACTATGACGTAATCAATACGACTCATGGGGAAATAACGTCTTAGTGCTGCTGATTTCCCAAACAACATTAGTCCTGCAATGGTCGCGCATACTTGTCCTTGATGTTTTGTAGTAGCTGCTATCGAATAAAGTAAATCGGTATCCTCATAAGTTAGTTCAACTGCACTGGGGTTTACCTTACTTCTGACACGTCTATATTCTGCGATCGCCTGGGGGTCAAAATCTTCAAAACTCGATTCAGGTACGGGAGTTTCATCGTAAGTCCGGTGATGGCGTAACTGATAAAAAAGTGCAATATCTTCTTCTGTGCATTGTTGGTCTGTTGAACCGATACGTCGAAAAGCTCCTTTGGGAAGTCCTTTTTTCTTTATGTAAATCGGCTTTTCATGAGGTTGAGCTTCTGGAATAAAAGCTATTACAACATTTGTACCGTTTTCGCGATGAACGTCTAATTGAGGACGAACCGGAGCGTTAAACATTTGACGGCATTGTATGGCAAAGTCACTTTGAATTTTGTCCGGGTCAGCAATTCCTGTTATCTTGTAATCATCAGATATATCGTCGTCTGACCTTTCTACTCCTAGCATTAAGTAGCCACCACCACGCTCTGGCTCATTCGCAAAGGCTGATACCGTTTCCATGATGCTTTTGCCAATCTCGCTTGAACGTTTGGCTTCTATTAGAACTGATTCATCATTGCCTAATAGTTTTTCCCAAAGTTCAGTGAAGCTCAAACCTTTCATACTACTTATGACTATTCATACATGGTAAGTGTAAAATCAAACTAATAATCAAAAATCAGTATATAGTAAATTGTATTTTGTTTAAAAAGGTTGTTGTTTTATTTATTACTTAGTTTAAATATAATACTAACTAATACTATATAAAGTTTTGGAGGCAAACAACCAGGAAAATTAGCAATTAAAGTGTCAAAATTTTTTGTAGTCAAAATGCGAAGTTCTTATCTTATTAGTGGTAAACCCTACGTGTGTATGTAAAAAATTACGAATGTATGGTGAACCTTTGAGTTACTTAGTTACGCAAATTTTTATCCCTTGCTGGCAACCTGCTATTGATTAATCTCGCTTTTTGCCTCCAAGTTCTCAGTTATACCCTGAAACAGTTCCAAAGCTGCTTCTAAATCTTCCGCAATCTCTAACGCTAAAACATCCGGTGCGGGCAAATTTTCCGAATCTTCCAAGCTTTCATCTTTGAGCCAGAAGATATCTAAGCTGACTTTATCCCGTTGGATTAAATCTTGATATTCAAAAGCGCGAAATCTTTCTGTTTCTTGCCTTTGTTCGCGATTTTCGGGGTTAAAGCATTGGATGAAGTCTTGTAAGTTTTCGTAGCGCAAGGGATTGGTTTTAAGTGTGAAATGTTGGTTTGTTCTAAAGTCATAAATCCACAGCTTTTTCGTCCAAGGGTCTGCACTGGCGGGTTTGCGGTCAAAGAATAGTACG
>JBCBPQ010000377.1:0-5722 GCA_039820645.1 Cyanobacteria bacterium J06633_8
ACCGTAAACTGGGAGAATATAACCTCAGCCTGGATTACTACCAAAAAATTTTAGCGATTACCGAAGTAATTGATGTACAAGAAATAGATAAGGCTAATATTCTCTATGAGATTGGGAAAATTTACAGCGACTTGAAACAACACAATAAAGCATTAAGTTATTATAAACAAGCCTTAACTATTAGCAGAAAGATTTATAGTAAAGAAATTGAAAGTGGTATTCTTATTGAGATTGGAAAAGTTTACAGCAGTTTAAAGAAAGATAACAAGGCATTAGATAATTATCAACAATCTTTAGCTATTAATAGGAAAATTAATCATCAAGAACTTGAAGCGTCGAATCTCTTTGCGATTGGAAAATTTTACGGTAGTTTGAAAAAATATAAAAAGGCATTAGAGTATTACCAACAATCTTTAGAAATTAGCAGAAAAATTGATGATAAAATGATTGAAAGTGGAAATCTCCACGAGATAGGAAATATTTATAGGGATTTAGGAAACCACTCGAAAGCATTAGACTATTATCAACAAAGTCTAGTCTTATCTAAACAAGCTAAAAATAAAGAAATTGTAGGTGTGACTTTATCTGGTATTGCTGGTCTTTTATTAAAGCAGAAACAACCAGAACTAGCAATAGTTTTTTTGAAGCAAGCGGTTAGTAACTTTGAACAAATTCGTCAAGGAATAAGTACCCTTCCCAAATCAATACAAGAATCATACACCAAAAAAATTGCTATCAGCTATCGTGTTCTTGCCGATTTACTAATCCAACAAGATAGAATACTAGAAGCACAACAAGTACTAGATTTATTAAAAGTTCGAGAACTAAAAGATTATTTAGGTGATGTGCGCGGAAGTGGGGAAGAACTGGTAATTCTCCGTCCAGAAGAGAAAATTCTCAGAAAATACGACAAACTCCAAAAAAGTGCAATTGAACACGGACAAAGATTACAGGAATTACGCAAAATACCAGAAAATCAACGCAAACCAGAACAAAATCAAGAGATAATAGAACTCGTTAAACTACAAGAAGAATTAAATAAACAGTTTGAGACATTTAGCCAAAGTGAAGAAGTTCAAGCACTCTTAAATAAACTTACTCCCCAAATACTCAGACAAACAGTTGATTTATTAGATTTGAATAGATTACGTGATAAATTACCTTCAGATGCAGTAATGCTCTATCCTTTAATTCTAGATGACCGTTTAGAATTAATTATCACCACACCAAATTCCACACCACTCCGTCGTAAAGTCCCAGTAAAACGTACAGAACTCAACAAAGTAATTGCAGAATTCCGTCAAGCATTACAAAATAAAAATTCCGATGCAAAAGCTCCCGCTCAAAAACTTTATAACTGGTTAATTAAACCATTAGAAGAAGATTTTGAAAAAGCCAAAACTCAAACCATCATCTATGCTCCAGATGGACAACTGCGTTATATCCCTTTAGCAGCACTCCACGATGGAAAACAATGGTTAGTAGAAAAATACCGGGTTAATAACATCACAGCCAAATCCCTCACCGAGTTTGATGCGAAACCTCAAGCCCAACCACAAGTTTTAGCAGGAGCCTTTGTCAAAGGTAACTATAATGTTCAAGTTACAGGACGTAATTATCCCTTCCAAGGATTACCTTATGCTGGTAAAGAAGTAGAAAATCTCACCAAAATACTTCCCAAAACTACCAAGTTAATTGATAAAGAATTTAGCAAAAACGATACTACGGTAAAAATGAACGAATATAATACCGTTCACTTTGCAACTCATGCAGCTTTTGTCATGGGAGATGCTTCTTTATCCTTTATTCTTTTTGGTGATGGGGAAACAGCGAACCTGAAAGAAATTGGTAATTGGACACTCAACAACGTGGATTTAGTTGTATTGAGTGCTTGTGAAACAGGAGTGGGCATACAAGCATATAATAAGGAAATCGAACTCGGTGATGGTAAAGAAATATTGGGTTTGGGATACCAATTTCAAAGAGCAGGTGCAAGAGCGACTATTGCTTCTTTATGGAAAGTATCTGATGGTGGAACGCAAGTATTAATGAATAGTTTTTATAATGCTTTGAAACAAGGACAAATCACTAAAGCCGAAGCCTTGCGACAAGCACAAATAGCCTTGATTAACAGTAAATATAAATTTGTGAGTGATGAGCGAGGTATTATTCAAATTGTACCTAATAACGCTTCTAATTCAAAACCAGCTAGTAGTAAGCTTCAACATCCTTATTATTGGGCACCGTTTATTTTAATTGGGAATGGGTTGTAGTATTCTTTGGATTGAGGATTGTTTATTTAATTAAATTAATGTCTAATGTTAATTACCAGTTCGTAATTAATCTAGCTTTCCTGAGCATAAACTTCAAAACAGTCTCTTTTCGTGAAATAATATCGGTTCTACCTTGCATTCCTGCTTGAATAGTACACTGATTATTTCCCTTACCTAGTAAGAACTTTTCTGGGAGTATCGTAACTTCGTAAAAAGAACTATTGGCTCCAGATATGGAAATAGCAGAGTTGTTAGAGTAGGATACAGAGTTATCTCTTTGAACTTTAACAGTATCTTCAGAAATATGGCTAACAACACCATTTAGAGTGCCGTAATCAGGATAGGGACAAGCAGAAACCCGCATTTGTACCTTTTGACCTTTTTGTAACTTACTAATATCCCCAGGAGAGACAGCAGCTTTAATAATCAAAGGAGCCTTACTAGGGACAATTTGAGCAATTTCCTCACCTTGACGCACAGATTGACCAGGATTACGCAGATTTAACCCAGAGATAATTCCATCTTCAGTAACTGTAATCTTGGTTTGTCTGAGGTCATTTTCCACTTGTTGCAATTCCCTTGTGTCACGCTGTCCCTGTAGTTTTATTTGAATCTTTTGTTGGAGTAGCACTTCCCGTTCTCGCTTTAAGATAGCAAGGGTGGCTCTCGCATTGGCACTTTCTTGGGCAATAGCTTCTTTTGCAATTGCAACTTCAGCATTGCTGGGATTGAGAGCAGTTTGAGCGCGTTGTAGTTTCGCTTTGAATGCAGCTACGACTTGTTGTTGCTGGGCAATTATTTGTTTTTGTGTCTCGACAGCGGCTTTTCGTACCTCAACCGCTTGTTTTTGCTGGTCAACTTCTAGTTGCACTTCCTCTAATTGATTCAGAGATAAAGCTCCGGCTTGAACCACATTTTGATAGCGATCGCGTTTGGTTTGGGCAGCTTTAAAGGCAGCTTCTGTTGACTGTAGGTTAGCACGAACTGAGCGCAGTTCGACCTGTGCTTGATGCCATTCTTTCCGTGCTTTTGTTAGGTTCGCCAAAGCTTCTTCTACTTCTGTTCCGGTGGTAATTTGTCGATCTCGATAATTACGTTGGGCGCGATTGAGTGAGACTTGAGCAGAAGTAATTGCTCGGTTTTTACGTTCTGTTTCCGCTTGAATTTGATGTTTTAGAGCTTTAATCTGAGCATCGATTTGTAACAGTTGCAATTGTGTTTGCCCGATTTTGCTTTGGAGTTGGTTTTTTTTCGTTTGCAGGCGAGAATCATCAATAGTAGCCAACACGTCTCCTTTCTTTACTGCCTGATTTGCTTTTACAAAAATTTTTGTGATTTGACCTTCTGTTGCAGCTTGTACTAGCCGTAACTCTCCAGTAAGACGGACACTTGCCTGTCCTTTTACAGTTACTTTATACTCAATCAGAGAAGCAAGAGCGATCGCTCCTGTAACTGCACCGACGAGTACCAAACTACCTAGTCTTGTCCACCAACCAATTGGTGGGAGAAATTCATTGCTCTGAACTGGGGATAATGAATTTGTATTCAAGTCACTAATCATAGCAGTATTTTGGGTAGGGATTAGCAAGTTTTGATTGGGGATTTTCCATTGCCATGAAAGCCGTTTTGTACAAAATTATTTAGTGATATATCAACATCACCAAGAAAATCTAAATGTTCCCCTGGTTTTTGAGACAGAGTCTCCGGTGAACCTTGAATGTTTAACTTTCCTTCCTCCAGCATGATAATCCAGTCTGCTTGACGGATGACTCTGGGACGATGGCTAATTAAAATTGTGGTTTGACTTTGACGGTGAGTTAGCAACTGTTTTAAGACTTGGGTTTCACTAACTGGATCGAGGGCACCAGTGGATTCATCTAAAATCAATACAGGTGGATTATTGACAATAGCTCTGGCGATCGCCAGTCTTTGCCTTTGACCACCGGAAAGATTTGCTCCAAATTCACCTAAGATAGTTTGGTATTTATCGGGGAGTTTGCTAATAAACTCATCAGCCCCAGCAATTTGGCAAGCTTGTACAATCTGCTCAAAGGTAATATTCGGCGAACCCAAACGAAAATTTTCCGTAATTGAGCGACTCCAAAAGTGAGCTTCTTGGGGGACTAATACCACTTGTTGTCGCAGACAGTCTAGAGAAAGGTCATCCAAATTATAAATGTCAAAGCGAATATTTCCAGATTGGAGCGGATATAAACCTGCAATCAATTTTGCCAAAGTACTTTTACCACAGCCAGATTTACCGATTAGTGCAATTACCTTACCCCCAGGAATAGTTAAGGAAAAATCTTCTAACAAATCAACTCTACCTGCATGATGAAAGTTAATATTATTGCAAGTGATTTCTGTATTACCTTTAATTGTTACCCAAGGCTTTTGATTTTGATCTAGAGTTTCTGGAGTGGCTTCAATAATTTCTGTGAGCCGTTGAGTAGCAGTTTTAGCACGGGTAAATTCATCAACAAAATCAATAGTAGTCTCAACAAAACTGGTAAAGTTGCTATTCATACTATTAAATGCCAGTAGCATTCCAATAGTTAATTCCTGACGAATAACCAGAGTACTACCGAACCAAAGTAGAGCAATACTGCCAATACCCGAAACTAAATTTGAGAAGACACCGTTAACAATGCTAATTTGCATAGTGCGGAAAGTAAAGTTAGCATGGCGACTAAATCGAGTCTGAAATTCTTCCCAGAATTGGGGAGCAGCAGCAGTAGTTTTTAGGGTAATCGCACCTTTGAAAGTTTCCACCAAAACCCCTTGGTTTTCGGCTGATAACACCAAAACACTGTGAATTTTTTGCTGTAGAGTAGGTAAAAAAACTACTGTAGAGAGAGTCATTAAAAGAGCAATAGTACAAGCTACAGCTGTAAGTTTTATACTGTAGAACAGCATGAAACTTAAGGAAACTAGAGCAATAAAAAGTTGGCTGGGCAAGCTCACCACAGCTTGGGAAATTAACTGATTAATTTCTTGAATATCTTCTAAGCGACTGACAATTTCGCCACTGCGCCGGGATTCATAGTAACTTAAAGGTAAGCGTAAAATTTGCCGTCCAAATTCAAATATGAGTCCAAGTTTTAGGCGTTGAGCAAAGTGAGCAATCAAATTTGACTGGGCTAAACGGAGACTATTACTAACTAAGTGCATAACAATCACAGCAATGGCAACACTAGTCAGAAGATGCATATCTCCGCGAACCAGCACATCATCAGTGAGGATTTGTACTAGAAAAGGTGAAGCGAGAGAGAGCAAACCTAAAACTAAGTTAAGCAACAAAGTTTGAGTGAGAATAGCACGATATTGCAAAACACGTCGTAAGAAGCGTCCAAAACCGCCTACTTTTTGTTTTTCATCTTCCTGAGTAAAAAAGCGCACTGGATCTGGTTCTAGGAGCAACATTACCCCACCAGTCCATGATTCTATAA
>JBCBPQ010000378.1:0-5717 GCA_039820645.1 Cyanobacteria bacterium J06633_8
TCGTCATCAACTGCAAATACTCCGAGTTCGTTAACTGTATCGGCATTTGCATCATTAAGGGTTACTTGTAGTTTTGGCTTACCAGTTTCTCGGGAAATATTAAAGATATCTAGTTCCGAGTTAATCTGGGTAAGTGGTTTGATGTCGTTATCGGTAATGTTGACGTTAATTGAATCAACTGTAATGCCGTTGTAGTCGTTGCCACTGCTTGTTACTGTATGAGTAATTGTTTGACTGTGGTTTGCTTCAATAATTGCGTCGTCAACTGCACTTACAGTTACTGTCTGGGCTATATTCCAATTTCCATTGGTAAAAGTAAGGCTAGTTGTATCGGTTGTAGCTTGACTTCCTGCATCAATATTGATACTGACATCGGATATTGGTTTGCTGTTTAGTACAACAGTGTAGGTGTCAGTTGTACCTGCTTCGCTGACATCAGTACTGTTGTTAGATTGAGCAATCGTGATACCTTCGTTGACATTAGTAACCGTTAGCGTAAAGCTTTTGGTAAAACTTTGATTGGGATTGCCATCATCAGTCGCTGTAATTTCCAAAGTGATGGAACTTTCGGTTTCAAAGTCTAAGCTTTCACCATCTTTTAATTTCAATTGAGAATTAACAACTTGAAAACGGTTGTCGCTGACAGAATAGGTAAAGTTGTTGCTGTCAACATCGGTAACTGTGATATTACCAATTACTGCTGCAATGTCATTTTCCGCAACTGAGGAATTTGATAATGCAATATCCGTCGGCGCATCATTAAGATTGGTAAAGTTAACTGTAGCGCTACTGCTATCGTTTAAATTACTATCGCTGACTGTAATATCATAGCTAGGAGCATTTTCGTTACCGTCGTGAATAAACTTAACTTTATCGTCGGTAATTTGCTGTTGAGTAAAACTATTATTTTCTACTCCATCAACTTCAAATTTACCGCCAGTAATATTACTAGCTGTAAATATTAGGTTTGCCTCGTCGTTATCCGAATCAGTCGCGCTTAAATTAAGAAGAGTGAGAGTAACCGTACCACCTTCAGAAATAGTCAAGGTATTAATCGTTAATTGAGGTGGATTCTTGACATTGCCAATAGTCAAGGCAAATATGTCAAATACAGATTCATTTCCACCGTCAGTTACCGTTACCTTAATTTCAATTACACCTGTATCCTGATTTTGAGGAGTACCGCTAAACTCAAGGGTTGCAGGATTAAAATTTAACCATGTTGGTAATGTCGAACCATCTTGTTGAGTTGCAGTATAAGTAAGATTATCTCCCGTATCAACATCGGAAAATATATTTCCTGGAATGGTGAAGTTAAAGGCTACATTTTCTGAAGCTGTTTGATTGGCAATGATATTATCAACAACTGGTGCATCATTGACACCATTTATAATAATTGTAGCTGTTGCAGTATCGCTACCACCATTACCGTCGCTGACTTTATAAGTAAAACTATCTGTTGCTGTAGCTCCTGTTGCAAGTGATTCAAAATTACTGTTGGGATTGTAGCTAAAGGTACCATCAGCATTTAATGTCAATAATGCACCGGAAGCTAAAGTAATTTGATTACCTACATTTGCAGTACTACCATTAACTTCAATTACTTCCAAGGAATCGTTTTGGATGTCGGTATCATTAGTTAAAACGTTACCGTTTATGGTGCTTTCTTCATCTATCGTTGCATTATCGTTATCAGCAACGGGTGGAATATTTCCACGGTAGTTACCAAAGTTAATATCGCTAACAACTTCACCACCGTTAACCGTTACCTGTTGCGGAATGCCACCGGAATGAGCGCGTAATAAGAAATTCCGATTCCCTCCATCAAAGACTGAAAGATTATCGGGATTAAATTCACCAGCGTTTGTAGTATCTACCCAGGATTTTCCTTGAGGATTATCTTTATCTTGAGGAATCCAAGTATTGCTTGTACCATTACCTTCGTATAAAGCACCAACGAAGAAAGTACCGCTAACTGTAGTTGGATTAATTGCAACCTCACCAAAACCACTAGTTTCGGTAAAATTAGTAGGGACTTCGATTAATTTTTCATTACCATCTGGTTGTTTATCTCCATCAGCATCTTGGTAAATGAAAACTGCTTTTGGGTTGTTATCAGATAATCTAACAGAAATAAAGTTGATAGTTTCCAAACCAGCTTGAACATCAAAGCTGTTGAAAATCATCGTGTCGCCTTTACCCCAAGTTACATTAGCATTACTAACCCCGTCATCCAACTGATAATTTTCTTCTCCCTGTAGCTGTACAGGAAAAGTCTGTTGCCATCCAGTTTGAACTACTTCCAAAATAGAATGAGTTCCGGGGGTTACATTACTCAGAATGTAACTACCATCTGTTGCTGTTGTGGTACTAATTTCGCCGTTATCTAGCAAACCGTTTTGATTTGCGTCAATGAAGATAGTCCAATCCGCTAAACCAATTTCGTCAGCATCTTTGATACCATTTTGATTCGCGTCGTACCATTTAATTCCCCTAATTTCAGCATCATCGCTCTCGATGGTACCAATTGCAGCATCTGGTGCAAAAGTTCCATTAGACAAATTAGAAAGCTTAACGACAAAATTTTCGTCTACTTCTATATCTTCATCACTGCTAACTTCTATGGTAATTTGACGAGAAGTTTCTCCTGGATTAAAGGTAATTGTACCTGTAGGAAAAACACCATTAATAAAATCATTAGCGTCAGCAGAGTTATCGGTAGCAGCTGTTACTTGCCAATCAACAGTTGTAACTCCACTTGTATCTCCATTTCTGGTAACGGTAAAAGTGAAGCTTGTATTACCGCTATCTCCTTCATTTTTATTTGCATCGGTTGCTGCAATACTTATTACATCATCGGGAGGTGCGACAATTGTACCGCTAATTTCATATTGCCCTAAACTACCGTAATCAGTGTAACCATCGGGATTTTCTGCAAATGGGTTGCCTTTTCCAATACCATCAACGTGAATATAATACTCACCACCATCCAAAAATAAATCGAAGGAAGCGAATAGAGATTCTACAGGGTTTGATTCAGCAACTAATGTACCGTCAGCACTGTAAATTCCAGCCCAAATATCTAAATTAGCCCCTCGTGAGTCTAGATACTCTAACCTATAGTTACCGTTACCATCGGAAATATAAACTTGAGAACTAGGATCAATTTTTAGAGAAACATTACCCGCACCAGTTACAAAAGAAAAGACATCAATATCAGTGTTGCCTTCGATGATGCCAAAAGCATTAAGGGTATTGGTATTGGAGGCTGTTAATTCAAAAGCTGTAGCGTTAGTATTGCCGTAATCGTCAGCGCGATAACCAAAGCCATTTTCACTAGTAATAACTTCCAAATCATCCTGGGAATTGTTAGCAAGGTAATATTCACCCTTACTCCATTGGGAAACAGTTTTATAGAAACTTGCTCCCATAATTGTTCCCCAGCCCGTAGCACCGCTACCATGTCCATTGTAATATTCTTCTCTTTCTGAGGAATCGGTAGCCAGTTTACCATCATGATTTAATCCTAAAGCATGACCAACTTCATGACTAACGGTATCCGCAGCAAAAACTTCACCATGATTAAAAACGAAAACAGGTGTATCAATATCGTCATTGAAACTATTGAAAAACGCAACCCCACCACTTCCGGGAGCAATTAGAGTTTCATCATCTTGAGTTAAGACGACTCTAATACCCCATTTTTCATCGCCGTTACCAGTATTCCGTAAATCTTCAATGTCAGGTTCTTCAGTAGTAACATTTACATTGAAGGGTGCAAAATCTTCAGCTACTCTTTGCCAAATGTGTTGAATTTCCTCTCTTTCTTCGTCATTAAAAGAGTTGACATTATTATCTCTTTCGTAAGCTGGTGATTCTATGCGATCGCCACCTTTCCAACCAGTATTTTCGGTTACATGACCGTCAAAATCTAAATAGATGGTATGTTTAGCATCTGGTTTACTATGCAGTTTAAAAGTATCACTAAAATCAACAGGTGGAATTTCTGCTGCTTGACGTACTGCATTAAGTGGTGGTTCTACATAAGGTATATGATTACTACTGTAGGTATGATTACGTGATGATGAATCGCTTACAAATGGTAATCCATAAATTAAATATGTTTCAGTTGATGAATTATTTACAGTTGAGAAATTATCTACAAATGGTAATCCACTGCCAGAATATTCTGGATGAAAAATACTAGTTACTGCCGTACCTTGATAAACTTTACAGCCACATTCAAAGCTCTGAGTTTCGCGATTTAACCAACCATTTTGTTGATTCAATAAGCTATAATCACTATTGAAATTTGAGGAGTTAGCTGTATAATTGTCAGTGGTCATCAAAATATCTACTCCAAAGAAAAACAGTGTTTGTGGTAGCAGATAACCCTGGGATTACGAATAGCTGATGTTACCCAAGCATGACGAAATTACAATTTGAAAAAATCGGCTGTAGATGATTGCGATACGCAGGAAAGTATCAGGAATGGTCGCAAGCGTCACAATAATCGGGTGGTGCCGTACACTCACCGAGTAAATTTTATAGTCTGTTAGCGAAGCTCCCTATAAGACATAGCCCCCGTATTTATCCGTTGATGTCCTTTTAGGCTTTTTTGAAGCCCCTAAATTTATTTATGGGGCAATAATTAGGAATTAGGAATTATAATTTTCCTAAGCTATAGATACGTACATATATAATATTGTACATTTTATAAAGTTTTTATAAAGTTATAGTGTTTACGCTTTGATATATATATTGTATGTTTTATACATTTATAATTATTTTTGTTCAATTTATAAGTAGCAGGTCATAGGTAATAAAGAATTAGAAATTGGGAATAGTAAATATAGCGAATTTCACTTGGTTACAATACAAATTTGATCTCACCCTGACAAAATCGGACATCCCTCTCCGATAACTTGGAGAGGGAACGAGGGTGAGTTTTCAAATGTATTCGACTTAACCGAAAACCGCTATAATAATCAGATTTATTTGTTATGCAAATACAACGGCGGAGACGTAGCAGTGCTACGTCTCTACATTAGATTATTTGTTTCTAGATGGTAAATTCCATCTCGATAATCAAATCGTTATAGTCTAAGTCTCCACCGTTGGGTAAATCTTCAAAACCAAAGGTGTTATCGCCAAGTAAGCGAATATGATCGACTCCGTCTGCATTTGCTTGCAAATATGGGAAATAAATTTCGGGATTATTGCTAGTATCATCGTCGGTAAGTTGCGAGAGACTACCGTTAACAATTATTAAGGGAGCAATAATCGAACCAGTTTCAATTTGTGCTGTTCCGGTTTCTACACCTTGGTTAGCAGCACTGAATTTGACGACTTCACCAGTAACTGCATCTTTAACAAGATTATCAAGGGCTGCTTGTTGGTAAGTACTGGTATTAGGTGCGAATCCGTCAACTATTCCCGACTCATCAACTTTATAGAAGTAAACTTCGTTGTTGAATGCAGCTTCTCTGAATACAGAAAAGTCAGCAGTTACTACCGGTTGGCTCAAGCCTGTTAAATCAATTAATTCAGCTTGAGAAGAATTTTGTAGAAAAGTGCCTAGAGGTAATTCTTCTGAGGTAGGTTGAATATTTACTACCAAATCATTGAAGTTGCTGCTACCATTAGCGTCATTCCAACTCAAAGAAAATTCTTCATCGCTTTGAGTTTCTACTTTTAAAGTAGTGGTGTCGGAGAAA
>JBCBPQ010000379.1:0-5708 GCA_039820645.1 Cyanobacteria bacterium J06633_8
AACGAAAAGGTATTGATAAAAATTACGTACCTTTGGCTTGTACTAAGGAAGAATTAGACCCAGATAGCAAACGTCCAATTGGGGTTAGTCGTTATACAGAAGAAGATGGTTGGATTGAAGGCTATATTGACCGTTGGATAGATGACCCAGCTAAGGAACACATTTCAATTTTAGGTGAGTTTGGTACTGGTAAAACTTGGTTTGCTCTACATTACGCTTGGGTAGCACTGCAACGATACAAAGACGCACAGAAAAGGGGTGTGCAACTTCCGCGTTTACCTTTGGTCATTCCGTTGCGAGACTATGCCAAAGCGGTAAGTGTGGAGTCGCTGTTTTCCGAGTTTTTCTTCCGTCAATATGAAATTCCCATACCCGGATATTCAGCTTTTGAACAACTCAACCGTATGGGTAAACTGTTGCTGATATTTGATGGTTTTGATGAAATGGCTGCTCGGATAAACCGTCAGGAGATGATTAATAATTTTTGGGAATTAGCCAAAGTGGTTGTTCCCGGTGCCAAGGTGATTCTAACTTGTCGCACCGAACATTTTCCCGAAGCCCAGGAAGGAAGGGCTTTGTTAAATGCGGAATTACAAGCTTCTATTGCTAACTTAACGGGAGAAACACCGCAGTTTGAAGTGTTGGAACTGGAGAAATTTGACGATAATCAAATCCGTCAGGTGCTTTCATTACAAACAGAAGCCACTACAGTTGAACTTGTGATGGGTAATTCCCAACTGCTGGATTTAGCCCGTCGTCCAGTTTTAACCGAATTAATTTTAGAAGCATTACCAGATATTGCAGCGGGTAAACCTGTGGATATGTCGCGGGTTTATTTGTATGCTGTGCAGCGGAAGATGGAACGGGATATTAAAGCAGAGCGTACTTTTACTTCCCTAGCAGATAAGATGTGTTTCCTTTGTGAACTAGCTTGGGAAATGCTTTCAACCGAGCAAATGAGTTTGAATTATCGCTTGTTTCCCGATAGGATTCGGCGGTTATTTGGTTCCGTAGTGCAGGAAGAAAAAGATTTAGACCATTGGCATTATGACATGATGGGACAGACAATGCTGATTCGTAATGCCGACGGTGATTATACTCCAGCCCATCGTTCGCTGTTGGAATTTTTTGTCGCGTATAAGTTTGCGGCAGAGTTGGGAGTGTTGGCGGATGATTTTACTGAGTTGGTAAAAGCACAATCTTGTTTGGATGGGAATGCTGCACCTGTTGACTATACTTGGTCTGGTTATTTTGAGCGTCAGTTGAATGAGAATGGGTGTAGTGTTGCGATATCTCCGCTAAGGAAATTTGTTAGTGAACCGTTGGAGAAATTGAAGGAGACTTTTGGGCGATCGCCATTGACAAAAGCAGTCGTAGATTTGATTTTGGAGATGGTGGGTGAAAATGAGACTTTGATTAAGGTGATTGAGAGGACGCGGGGTAAAAGTGAGGAGGAGGTTGGATATGTTGGGGGAAATGCTGCGACTTTGTTGGTAAAGGTTGATAATGCAGCATTAGAAAATAAGGATTTGTCAGGTGCAGTTGTCAAAGGAGCTGATTTTACAGATGCTAGCCTACGCAATGTTGATTTCCGACAAACAAATTTAATTTATTCTACTTTTACTAAACCTTTTGGCTTAGTTTTATCAGTAGCATTTAGCCCAGATGATAAAGTACTTGTAACTGGTGGTGGTGATGGTGAGATTCGTTTATGGCAAGTAGAGTCAGGTAAACAAATTTTCAGCTTTAGAGGACATAATGATTGGGTAAGTTCGGTTGCTTTTAGCCCTAATGGCAAAATTATTGCAAGTTGTAGTCACTCTAGTGCCATAAAATTGTGGAATCCAAAAACTGGAGAGTGCTTAAGAATTTTACGAGGGCATACGTTTGTTGCTCGCGAAATATCTTTTAACTCAGACGCTACAATTTTGGCAAGTAGTGGCGATGATCAAACAATAAAAATTTGGGATGTTAATACTGGGCAATGCTTACAAACCTTGCAAGGACATACTAGCTCGGCATTCACAGTAGCAATAGCACCATCAGGTCAAGTTTTAGCCAGTGGTAGTTTTGATAATTCAGCAAAAATTTGGGATATTTCTACAGGAACTTGCCTTAAAACTTTACGAGAACACAATGATGGTGTTATTTCAATAGCATTTAGCCACGACAGCAAAATTTTAGCTACTGGCGGTGACTACAAAGACCAAACAATAAAGCTTTGGGATATTACTACTGGGCAATACATCAAAGATTTAACTGGTCATAATGATTCAATCCGTTCGATTATTTTTAGTAAAGATAATAAAACTATTTTTAGTTCAAGTGCCGATCATACAATTAAAGTCTGGTCTATTAATGATGGAGAATGCTTAAAAACGATAAAAGGACATAAGGCTAAAGTTAGAAAAATTGTCCCTAACTCGAAAGAGACATTAATTGTCAGTTGTAGCGATGACCAAACAATAAAACTTTGGGATTTAAACACAGGAGAATGTTTGCAAACTTTACATGGATGTAGTAATTGGGTGGAATCAGTTATTGTTACTCCTGATGGCAAAACGATTGTTAGTGGTAATAACAATAAAACAATAAAATTGTGGGATATTGATACAGGAGACTGTTTCAGAACTTTCAGAGGACACGATAAGTGGATAAAATCAGTTGCTATAAGTTCCGACGGTAAAATTATTGCAAGCGGTAGTGGCGATAATACTGTTAAACTATGGGATTTTAGTAATGGAAAGTACCTAAAAATTTTAGATGGGCATGAAAGCCGAATATCAGATGTAGCTTTTAGTTGTGATGGTTTAACTCTTGCTAGTGCTAGCATGGACAAAACTATTAAATTATGGGAACTGTCTAGTGGGCGGTGTGTAAAAACTTTTCGGGGACATAGTTCTCGGGTAACTTCTATTGACTTTAGTGCTGATAGCACAATGATATTAAGTAGTAGTCGCGATCGCACAATAAAACTGTGGGATATTGAGAAAGGAAATTGTTTCAGAACCTTAGAAGGACACGATACTGCTATATGGTCAGTTGTAGTAGCGGCTGATGGTAAAACCATAGCAAGTGGTAGTAGAGATGGCGTTGTAAAAATATGGGATATTCAAAGCGGAAAATGCCAGAAAACTTTGCAAGATAGTCATTGTGGAATAGAGTGTGTAAAATTTAGCTATGACAGTTTATTTCTTGCATCTAGTAGTATCGACCAAATCATAATTATATGGGATGTTCGCACTGGTGAATTAATCAAGACATTAAAAGGTCATACGAATAGAGTTGTATCCGTAGCTTTCACCCCAGATGATAAATTCTTAGTAAGTGGTAGCTATGACGAAACAATAAAAATCTGGAATATCCAAGCAGGTAAATGTGTCAAAACTCTCAGCAATAGACCCTACGCGAACATGAACATCACTAACGCTATGAGATTAACACCAGAACAAAAAACCTCACTCAAAGCATTAGGTGCTGTGGAAGATAATTGAAACTGAAGTTTTTATTAGTTTTCATGTACTACTTTGTGATATTATTCAGTTAATATATTCAATTTCCGTGCCAAGCATTGAGACAAGAGGAGGTTTTATGTCGAACCATAGTGGCAGTCGTATGCTCAATGATGTTATTCAATTGTTGAATGACGAAGAAGTATTAAATACTATCGGACTGCAAAAATCTCAGCAAGTGATTACCCAAATCGTCGATATTGCATCTAGAATTTATGATTGCAACTCTGGAGAAATTTTAGAAGGTCATACGGATTATCTTAATCTTTGCTACGGTTGCCTTGAAATCGCAACCGAACTCGATGATGGTTTGTGCCATTCCTGTCGAAGTTAGCGTTAAAACAATTTGAACTTCATCCTCAACCCCACACCCGATGCAAATTCAAAACGAAACCTGGTAATACTTTACCACCAGATAACGAATCAGGATTTTCTGATACTTCCACAGCAGAACCTGTTCGGTAAATTTCTACACATCGCGATTGTGGATCTAGCAACCAGCCCAACTTTGCACCATTATCAATATACTCTTTCATCTTTGCTTGTAACGATTCAAGCTTATCTGAGCTAGACCGTAATTCAACTACAAAATCGGGGCAGATATTAGCAAAAGTTCCTTTTTGTTCTGCATTTAATGCATCCCATCGTTCGTGAGAAACCCATGAAGCATCGGGAGAGCGAGTAGCACCATTGGGTAAAATAAAGCCAGTGGAAGAATCAAAAGCTTTACCCAAATTCTCGTTTTCTTCGTACCAGCGATATAGCTGTCCGCTAATGCTGAGATTCCGTTGTCCTGTTTCCCAACCAGTAGGTGGATTCACAATTAATTCTCCCCGTGCGTTTCTTTCCAGTTTTAAATCTCGGTTTGCTACTGCTAGGATTGCAAACTGTTCTTGAGTTACGTACAATCCAATCGACAATGGCAAATTAAGCGGTAGGATTTGGTTTTCTGGAGTTGTGGGTGTCTGTACCATCTTGGACTCTTGTAGAAAGCGGAATTTTAGGAAAGATATTTATCCTATTAATCAACATATTCTATCGCCCCAGAAGCCCATTAAAATACTCAACCTATTTTGATTATTAGTATATTTGTATTGTAAGATTAACAAGGTGAAGCCTTTATCATTCATCTATGCTGGAATTAACTAAAATCCAAACGATAGCCGAATTGTATTCTCCTCAAGAACTATTTGCTGCGTTAGTTTGGCAGCGTCAATTCAATAACTTTGACGGGGAACAAGTTATTACTGACTTATTAGAACATAATAATTTATGGGAAAGCTTTTTATTTACCAAACCGATTTTTGCCCCAGACGAAAATGGTTTGAGTTTTGGTGGTGTGATTGATACTCTTGCTGCAATGGCTAATTATCGTCCAATGCCAGAAACTAGTATGATTCATTTCGTTGCCTATCCCGCAGATACCTTATATATTCTGAGTGAAAATCAAGACTCCAAAGTATCCCAACTTGTAGATTTCGGTAAAAAGTGGAAAGCAGATTGCGTAGAAGTAACTGATGGAACAGATACACAATACACTTATCGACTCAAGCGTATGCTGAGATATCGATTTGAAGAAGCGCTATGGGGAAATGAGAATAAGGAACAGCGGGATGCGGTCGTTGTTTCTTTTTGGTGGGATTAATACAAGTAGAGCTAAAATTCATACCCCATATCTATCCAGTAATGCCAATCAGCAATAGCTTCGGCAGTTTCTTCATCAACTTCAATCGGATGAATATCCTCAAGACGTGCAGAAAATATATCATCAACTTCCCCTTCCCGATAACGTACTTCAACAAACATAGATGTTCATCCCATATCTGACGACGCGGATTAAACAAGGGAATAATTTCTTTAGTAGTTTGGTCTAATGTGGCGAAATCAGAGCCTTTATGGCGATTACAAGATAAACATGAAAGTGCCAAATTATCGCGCATTGGTTTCACCACCATGCTTTATTGCAATAATGTGATCTACCTCATGTGTGTAAATAGAAAAATCTTGAAGAAGCAGACAATATACAAGCACGTTTGTTCGCTCTTTCTTGAACAATTTTACGTAATTTAGTAGAAATATAATCAGAAGTCATGTTTACTCGTTGCGCTTGAAAGCTCTTGCTTCTAATAAAATCATCATATGTTCTAACTGTTCGTAAACATCTAATTCACTTAATTCAATGGAATTAGCTGAATT
>JBCBPQ010000380.1:0-5706 GCA_039820645.1 Cyanobacteria bacterium J06633_8
CGTAGATTTGTTGGGAGAATTGCAGCAGAAACGCGATATGGCGATGATTTTTATTACCCATGACTTGGGATTAATCGCGGAAATCGCCGATAAAGTAGCGGTAATGTACAAAGGAAGAGTCGTCGAACAAGGTGATGCAGCGCAAATATTCACAAACCCCCAGCATCCTTACACTAAAGGTTTGCTTGCTTGTCGTCCAACTTTAGATAGTCATCCC
Source organism: Cyanobacteria bacterium J06633_8 (assembly GCA_039820645.1). Classification (GTDB taxonomy): domain Bacteria; phylum Cyanobacteriota; class Cyanobacteriia; order Cyanobacteriales; family Nostocaceae; genus Rivularia. Next base: position 218 of record JBCBPQ010000380.1, read on the forward strand.
CAAAAACTGCTGACAGTTTCCGACTACATGAGCGTAGAAACAACAGCTACTGGAGATGTAGAGATTACAGCAAAAGAACCAGCCGAACCCCTACAAGTAACTTCTGATGAAATTGCTCAAAGATTGGCAACTTTAGAACAGCAGCAACCGCTTTTACTAATTCGCAATTTGCAAGTTGGTTATCCCGTCAAAGGAATGTTCGGTGGTACAAAACGTCATTTTATGGCTGTTAATAACGTTTCTTTCGATGTCAAAAAAGGTGAAACTTTGGGATTGGTAGGAGAATCCGGTTGCGGTAAAACAACTCTTGGTAGAAGCTTGCTGCGATTGGTTGAACCTTTAAGCGGTGAGATACTTTTTGAAGGAAGAGACATTACCAGACTTAAGGGGAAACCATTACAAAAACTGCGCCGAGAAATGCAAATCGTCTTCCAAAATCCCTTTAGTGCTTTAGACTCGCGGATGAAGGTTGGTGATGCGGTTATGGAACCTTTGGTTATTCACTCTATTGGTAAGAATAAAAAAGAAAAACAGCAACGTGCGGCTTATTTATTAGAAAGAGTAGGATTAAGTGAGTCAGCAATGAATCGCTATCCGCATCAATTTTCTGGAGGGCAGCGTCAGCGGATTTGTATTGCCCGTTCTTTAGCTTTAAATCCCAAGTTTATCATTTGTGATGAGTCAGTTTCTGCTTTAGATGTATCTGTACAAGCACAGGTATTGAATCTTCTCAAAGAGTTGCAAGAAGAATTTGAATTAACTTATATCTTTATTTCTCACGATTTAAGTGTAGTCAAATTTATCAGCGATAGAATTTTAGTTATGAATCGCGGTGAAATAGTAGAAACAGGTAATGCACAACAGATTTACCGCGAACCAAAAGAAGAATATACTCAAAAATTAATCGCATCTATTCCTACGGGTAGTCCCGAACGAATGAGGAATCAGCAATCAGTTAGCAGTTAATAGTTAGTAGATAGGGCTTAACAACAGTTAAAGAGTTAGTATTTATACTAAATAGATAAACAAGAAGCCCAAAGAAACCCGGTTTCTCGTGGTGAAAGCATCATTATTTCGTTGTTAAATCAAAAAGAAACCGGGTTTTTGATATTGCTGCAACATATGAGCTAACAAATATAATTGTTTTTAGGAAATGAGTCAGAGATTGTTTCCTATTCGCTGTATGAAGTTAATACCGCTTCGGCAATTCTCAATTTAGCAGAACGAGCGCGGGGATTATTTGCAATTTCTTCTTCTTGTGCAATAATCGGCTTTTTAGTTAAGACTTTCAACAATGACGAATCTTTAAAAGTATGCTTAACTATCCTATCTTCCAAACTGTGAAAACTAATAATTGCAATTTTTCCACCTTCAACCAGTGCATTCGGTGCTTTGTCTAAAAGAATTTCTAAAGATTTTAATTCATCATTTACCGCAATTCGTAAACCTTGAAAAACCCGAGTTGCTGGGTGAATTCTTCCGTAACGATATTTCCTGGGAACGCAATAAGATATAGCTTCGGCTAATTCAGTTGTAGTATTAAAAGGACGATTTTCGACAATACGCTTAGCAATCCGTCGCGATAATCTTTCTTCACCGTATTTAAAGAAAATATTCGCTAATTCTACCTCATCCCAATGATTGATTACCTCAGCAGCAGTTAAAGACTGTCTTCTATCCATCCGCATATCTAATTCAGCTTCATAGCGAAAACTAAAACCCCTTTCAGGATTATCCAAATGGTAAGAACTGACACCTAAATCGGCAATAATCCCATCAAAAGTATTGGCTGGAAAATTATATTCAGCGAAATTGCTACGAACAAACTCTACACGATTTCCAAATTCTGCTAAATTATTTTTTGCAGCTATTAAAGCATCTTCATCTTGGTCAATCGCAGTAATTCGCGTATCTGTTGCGGCTTCTAATATTAACCGAGAATGTCCGCCACCTCCAACAGTTGTATCTAAATAATTACCTTTGTCACCTATCGTCAAACCTGTAATTATTTCCTTTCCTAAAACAGGAATATGTAAAAAATTTTGTTTTTCCAGATCGGATGGTGTTGACGATTGATTCATCATAGTATTTTGTTGAAATTATTTTGTATGGGCAAGGATGCTCATACCACAAGGATTATATCTAGATTCTAGGATGTGTTACGGCACAATATCGTTTTTATTCGTCTTTAAAAGACGAGGCTTACTCCCTTCTCGCTAAAAGACTAGCTATAATGTAGTATTTAAAATTACATAATAGAGAATTTTATGATAGGAAGAAGTAATCTGTTTTCCCGGAAGATTCGGAAACTATTTCAACACTCGGGGGAACCTCAAAAACAACAAATCACCACAAATAAAATTTCTCTGTTGTGCATATAAGCTATAGATTTGTTCTGTTTTTGAGGTTTACACCTTCTTATTTAATTATTGATAATTAATCTGTTGTCCCGGAAAATAAAAATAAATCATATACAGGAATTATCCGCAGATTTTTCAACAATAACTTAGCGAAAGGGTTACTGTAAAAATATGCAGGTTATTAGTATAAATAGCTAGATTAAATTATAATTTCTATATTAATAATCAATAGTGCTATATTGATATTTACTAAACTAGAGTACAAATATGTTCAATTATCCGCAGGTATTTGTTCTGGAGTTTGAAGCTGATTAAATTTGAAAAAATTCTCTAATTTTTCTTGAACTTGTTGAATATTCATATCTGCATTTTGGTGATGCAATAGTCTAAGTCTTAAAAGATGAATAATGTATTCAACTAGATTAAAGTTAGGGGAGTAAGTTGGAGTATGAATAAAATCTACAGTTATTTTATTTTCAATTTGTAAATTTTCAAGATGTGATTTTACTTGAAATTTCATTTTGCCCTTATGGGTTGAATTATTATCTAAAATAATGGTCAATTTATTAAATCCTTCTTTTACACAATCTTGGCTTAGCTGTGCGGTCCGGATCAGAAACATCTTCAGTTTTAGATTTTTCTTTTAATTTTAAATATTCTTTACCTGTAGATACATCTACAGCAATCATTCCATTAAATTTATTTCTACGTCTGTTTTCATTACTAGGTATTTCGGGACGTGTATTTTTTTCTGCCCAGCCATAGAAAATGCTTGGACGGTCATAAACAGCAAATTCATCGAAAAATACTATTTTTTCATATTCTTCTCTATTTTCGAGTTTTTTTTAAAGTCCATATAAATTCTTTTTGCTGTTCTTTACTAGCATTCGCATAGTCTCTATGGGCTTTTTGATATGATAAATTTAATTCATTCAATATTTCATATATTCTTGTTGTTTTAAGTTTAACTCCCCATCGTAATTCAATGACATTACTAATAATTTTACCTGTCCAAATGTTTCTATCAATGCCATAATCTATTGGTTTCTCTGATAACAACATTTGTTTTAATTCATGCTTCTGTTCTATATTTAATCTTGATTTTACTTTGTGAGTAATTGGTTGTACTAATTCTAGCAACCCTGCTTCTAAAAATTTATCTATCCAAGAAGTAATAGTTTTATAATGACAACCTAACAATTCTGATACTTCGATTCTACTCTTTCCTTCAAACAAGTATTTAATTGCTAATAGTTTTTTTCTTATATATTCTTGTTGGTACTTGTAGTATAATTTTTGCCACAAAACCATATCTAATTGGTGAGTTTCCAGTCTAAAAGTTCTATTTCGTAAACCTTTAACCATCATATAGTCCAATTTTAATTTATGTAATATTAATTATTACATAAAAGCTAATCTTCTAGCGGGAAGGGAGTAATTTTTGGATGTCCCTTAAGCCGCGTTTTTTATTAGCGCGGCTTCGTTATTTAAATTGTAAATTCAACGAAAGTTTAAATATTAATATCAGCATAAATACTTGTTAGGTAAACAAGAATAGAGATATATATTACATAAGTGAATAAGTATTGAAAGTTCTCAGTATAAAAAAGGGAATTTCTGCATAATCTTTTGTTTTTTGCTATCAGGGGTTAATGAAAAGATAGCTAGACGTATTCATGGAGATACTTAAACCGTTAAATAGCAAGGATTATACTGATAATATATTATACAAGAAGTATCCTACTGCTGCTAAAGCTGCTTCTGTTAAGAAGTGGATCAACTGGGTAATGACCAAAGGTCAAAGCTTCAACGGTAAGTTGCTCTACACCAGCATTCCTACCAGCGTTAGAAGACGTGTAATCAAGCAAGTTAACAGCCAAGTTAAGTAATTAACTTAACTCTGAATGCAGAAGTTGAATAGTTTCTATTTCAACTTCTGTATTTCTAAGAGTCTGTTGAACAGATTATCGAGAAACTATATCTTTCTCTGTAACACTGTGTTCTTAATCCTTAATTGAATCTAAATGAGGTGGGGTATACCCACCTTTCTCTTTAGGTATGTATAGGAGATTTCTTCTAGATATAAGTGTAATTGGGTTGTGTTGAATATCTATCTCACAAAAGCTTTGCGATTTCTTCTGGAAAACTTTTCTTGAAATCTAAAATCCCAGACACTTGTTACAACCGAGGAAACTTCAGCAACACAGTATCCTCAAAATCTAAAATGTAAAATCGAGATGACTGGTAATGGCTAATTCATCAATTCAACCAAATTCAGCAGTAGACGAAAAAATAGACATTTTCGCTCAAGATGCGAAAAATCTATGGTTAGAAGAAGGATTCAAGTGGCTGGTACGTGCTTTCGCGATATTTGTTGTATTTATGTTCCTGTGGATGATTATTATCATTTTTCAGGAAGCAAGACCAGCCGTTCTAAAGTTTGGACTCGGATTTTTGTGGAGTCAAGATTGGGATACTGTTGAAGGGGTTTATGGTGCTTTACCCTACATTTATGGAACCCTTGTCAGCAGTCTCTTAGCAATTGTAATTGCGGTTCCTGTTGGATTGGCAATTGCTCTTGTAACCAGTGAAGATTTTCTACCCTCTTACATTCGTGCTCCGATTGCTTTTGTCGTTGAATTAATTGCTGCAATTCCTAGCGTAATCATTGGTTTATGGGGTGTTTTCGTCTTAATTCCCTTTCTCATACCATTACAAACTTGGTTGTCGGTAAATTTTAACTGGTTACCGTTTTTCGCGACTGAAGAACCCAGCGGTGATAATTTATTAACTGCGGGTATCATTCTGGCTATTATGATTTTGCCAACAATGGCTGCAATTAGCCGCGATGTATTGATGGTAGTACCCAAGTATTATCGCAGCGGTTCAATGGCTTTAGGTGCTACTCGTTGGGAAACTATTTTCAAGGTAATGTTACCTAGCGGTTTTTCTGGTATTGTTGGTGCGACCATGCTGGCTTTGGGACGAGCTTTAGGGGAAACAATGGCTGTAACAATGGTTATTGGTAACTCAGAATTCATCAGCGCTTCTTTTTTGGATGCTAGTTATACAATTCCAGCAGTATTAGCGAATGAATTTGCTGAAGCCGAAAATAGACTACATGTTGGA
>JBCBPQ010000381.1:0-5692 GCA_039820645.1 Cyanobacteria bacterium J06633_8
ATCGATTGATTTGTGTACAAACAATTAACTTTAAATCTAGAATAAATTGGTGCGTGACGGTAAGTTGAGATAATTTCGTTACAGTTGATAAGTTATCGTAACCGTCACAGCACCCTACAATTATTTATCTTCCGTTTCAATTGTAAGTACTTGCGGTGGTGTAGCATCTGGGGGATAAAGTAAGTCAACTTCTACAAGTCTTCTACCACCTGGTTTCATATTCAATATTGTTAACGGTTCTCCTTTTTCACCTCTATTTTGAACTAAATGCACATAACGTGTGCGAGGTAATCCATTGTCATCTGTATAACGCACCCTTACCGTACCGCGAAAGAAAACTCTTTTGGATGGATTATCAAAGAAGCGCAAACCATCTTTGGTTAATTTATCTTCTTTAATGGGTGTTTGCAATGATACTTTTACTGTCTGCGGTGCTGAGGATTTATTTAATAAAGGTAGCTGCAAATTATACAAAATTCCGTAGTTGCCATGAGCATAATATGCGGTATCGGGATAGCGTGCTAACATTGGTGCGCTTTGAATTTGCTCTGTTCCTAAAGTTCCGCGATGTAGAGTAGCGATACCGTAGGAAAAAGCTTTACCAGTTTGAGGAATTGTTAAATAAGTTTTTTTTGGACTATCAACGACTAAAGAATTCCATTGAGAACCTTTTGCAACTCCCGATACTCTACCGTAAATTATCGATTTATCAATATCTTCTGGTGGTGTAGGTGCTTTATCTCTTGGTCCTGCTAAATCCCCATTATCAAGTAAATTTTGCCACTCTTGTAAAGTTGGGGGACGTTCGCTCCCATCAGCATTTGTAGGTGCAAACATTGCTAGAGACGCAGTATATACTTTACCACTACTCCACAATCGCATCAAGGTAGAACGTCCATTTATGGGTGGTTCCAGTTCTTTGACTGGAATCGGTGCATTCATCATCATCCGACTTTCCCCTGGTGGAATTATTAACTGAGTAGGCAATGTTGATTGACGACGCTTTCTAAGAATATCGCTCATAACTCGACTTCCTGGACCAGAAAATACCGTTCCAAAATAATTAGTTTTTTGGGGTGGTAAATCAATAAATGGCGCATCCGGTTGACTCAAATAACTAGCCGCACTTAATACATTTACCGTCACCGGTTGCTTGTTCGGATTGTGCAGAATTATCCCCAGGTATAACGTCCTTAAATCATCTGGTGCTGATGCTTTCGCTACATGATGAGCAAATATATCAAACCGTCCTTTAAAAGGGAAATTAAGTTGTGAGTCCGACACTTTTTTTCCTTTCCCAGGAAAAGTTGATAGCAAAATTCCTTCTTTGAGAACTAATTCTGGACTGTTGCTATTAAAAACTGGAATATTGTCAAGTTTACCCGGCAAAGGACGCACTTGTTGTGGTTGTACTACTTCTACAGGTGCGGAGGTGGGAGTAGTTGTTTGAGCGATAGGAAAATTAAGTAAGAATGAGAACATATATCCTTAGTTTTTGCGTTCCCTTAAAGACGCACCTATATCGATGAAAGTGCCTATATACCAATATCTTAATTCTAAATTAACAGCAAAATTATCCATTTTTATTTGTCAAAATAATAACGTGAATAAGTATGAAGCAACTAATAATTCAAGATACTACCCACTTACCTAAAACTGAATTATAAAACGATTCAAAACAAATTTACCTCTCAATTATTTGATCGACAAGTTACAAAAACGATGTTGGCTTTTAATTACTTGGAGTCAACAGTTGTATACAACACATAATAGTCCCCGCTATATTATTTACTCTTGTAGGAATATATCTGTACTATAGTAGTTATTAGATGTTGATTCAAAAATTAGGTAATAGTAGAGATGAACAAGTTGGTTTTTATGGATATCTTGCACCATTCTCAAGAATCTCAAAAAACCCGGTTTCTAGTGGTGAAAGTATTATGTTCCGGAGCATACAGCGTGAATATCTCCTTGTGAAATCAGAAAGAAACCGGGTTTGCCCTAAGTAGTGCAAGACTTAAGTTTCTATCCACTCAATTCTAAAAAAAAGCTCTGAGAAAGCGTCAACTCTACCCGGATTTCTCATCTAATTTTTGGAATTAATCGCTTATTACTTTGCATGATTGAGCGGCTTAGAATAGCATAGAGTTAAAAGTTCACTGTTCTTTAATTTCCCTTAAACTAACAGGTTGTAAATTTACAGGTAAAATTAGTTTTGAGAATCAAATCAACCATGACTATAACAATGTAAAGTAATTTTAAGCAGTAAGTCTTCAGAATAGATTGATTTGTAACGTATAAGCCAAATTTTGTTCGTAAGTTAATAACAACCTTTGCGGCACAAAATTTATTATTTAAGATAGTAATACCCTCCATCTATAAATTTATCGGGAGTAGGTTAATGGCGGTAATTGCAGTAATAGATTATGACATGGGAAATTTGCACTCAGTTTGTAAGGCTTTAGAAAAAGCTGGTGCAACTCCTAAAGTTACAAGTTCTCCGAAAGATTTGGAAACAGCTATGGCAATTGTATTGCCCGGAGTTGGTGCCTTCGATCCAGCAATGCAAAATTTGCGATCGCGAGGTTTGATTGAACCAATTTTAAATGTAGTGGCTTCAGGTAAACCTTTTTTAGGAATATGTCTGGGAATGCAAATTCTATTTGAATCATCTGAGGAAGGAATTGAAAATGGATTAGGAATCATTAAAGGAAAGGTGAGACGTTTTCGTGCAGAGTCACTAATAAGAATTCCTCATATGGGTTGGAATCAGTTGGAAATAACTCAGCCACGGAGTCTTTTATGGGAGCATTTACCCCCCCAACCTTGGGTATACTTTGTTCATTCTTTCTATGTCGATCCAATAGAGAAGAAAGTGAATGCAGCAACCGTAACTCATGGTAGTCAAACTGTAACTGCTGCAATTGCTTACGATAATGTCAGCGCAGTTCAGTTTCACCCCGAAAAATCCTCTAATGTAGGACTACAAATACTTTCTAATTTTGTCTCTCAGGTACGTGAAAAAGTCGCTGTTTAATAAATCACAAGTATTCTATATTTAATTGTCAATGCCAATGATTTTAATTTAATGCCAGAGCAATGCGAAGGTGGTTTCTGCTATAGAATAGTGGCAGCAAGTTTTACTATTGTCGCCTAAATTTCTAAAGACACGAAAACATTTTGTTAAGAATATACGGTAAACGTCAGTTAAAAACATTACCAGGGAAGCAAACCAGACCCACAAGCGCAAGAGTAAGAGAAGCTATATTCAATATTTGGCAAGGAAAGATTACTGATTGCCGCTGGTTAGATTTATGCACCGGAACTGGTTCTATGGGTGCAGAAGCTTTGTGTAGAGGGGCTAAACTGGTAGTTGGTATAGAAAAATCTAAAAGTGCTTGCGGTATTATAAAGCAAAATTGGCAACAAGTAGCAAGTTCCGAACAGACATGGGAACTTTTGCAAGGAGATATATTACAGCAATTACCCAAACTTAAGGAACAGCAGTTTGATAGAATTTATTTCGATCCACCTTATGCAAGCGATTTATATAAACCGGTTTTAGAAGCTATTGCTCGCTACAGGCTTTTAGATGCAGATGGAGAAATCGCAGTAGAACATAATCCCAAATTATGGACATCACCACAAATGACAGATTGGGAAATTTGCCGTCAAAAAGTTTATGGTAATACCACCGTCAGTTTTTACAGTTATCAGTGAACAGTTATCAGTTATCAGTGAACAGTTATCAGTTAACAGTTATCAGTATCTATTCTCTTCAATCGGATACTTTTTTGATAAACGCTAATGTTTAATTCCTCACGGGGATTCCGATTCTACCAATAGCGTTAAAACCTCATTTAACAGCAAAAGTCCTCAAGAAGAGGACTAGATAAAGTTTTGCGCCCACTTTGAGGACTTCTGTGTTCAAAAATAAACCTATGAATTCACCAGCATTTACCGAACTTTTAGGGAACACCAAGAAATAAATTATCCCAATAATGTAAAAATTTTTCTCCTGGGCACCTCAGCACCGTTTACTCACCTCAGCACCTCAGCAATTAATATGATGGGTTATTTTATTTTCTGGAAATCCCTTAAGCCCTACGCCCTAACTGGTAAGTAATTAAAGTCCAAGTTCGTTGCCGCGCTTGTATTGTTCGTAGGCTTTGTAAAACAAACCGGCTAAAGTAACAAAAACTAAACCTAAAACCATTCCATCAAGTAGAGGTTCAACCATGATTTGTCTCCCGATCGCAATTTTTCATATTTGTTTACTGTCTTTCATATTATCAAAGAAAGTAGCTTCAAAGCCCTCCTGGAGAGAATTTGAGGTACATTTTGGGTAGAAAAATTAGCGATTAGTGCTTGCAGAGACAGTCAAGAACTTTTAAGCTATGTGTATGAAATGAAATATTTTTTGTAGACACCGACTTTGACAGCAAACCTTTTGGATAACCAGATTACCAAACCGGACACTCTGATGGGGCGAATCGCATTCTTTTCGTTAGCGGTTTTGCTAGCAATCCTATTAGGCATTTTTGCTGTAAATATGGTGAGAACTTCTGACCCCTATATTAAAAGTGTACTTTCTAAGACAGGAAACCCGACTCAAGGACACGCAATTTTTCAAATTAACTGTGCTGGCTGTCATGGTTTGGAAGCAACGGGAAGTGTAGGTCCTTCTCTACAAGCAGTATCCAAACATAAATCTCGCTATGGACTGATTCACCAAGTTATTAGTGGAGATACGCCGCCAATGCCAAAATTTCAACCCAGCACCGAAGAAATGGCTGATTTGCTCAGTTATTTGGAAAGTATTTAACCTGGGTGATAGATTGATAAATGTAATATGATGCTCCCCAGTTTACCGAAAATATTGGATTGGGTGCCTCGTCCTTATAGGACGACTTTTTATTTCATCCATAATGTTTATACTAACTGTACTAGTATAAGACACAAGGAGGCAATACCATGTTGGTTTTTGAGTTCAAAGCATACGCAAAACTAAAACAGTTTCAAGCAGTTAATGAAGCAATTCGTACCGCTCAATTTGTCCGTAATAGCTGTATTCGTCTATGGATGGACAATAAAGGTACGGGAAAGGCTGATTTGCAAAAATATTGCTCTGTGCTAGCTAAACAGTTTTCCTTTGCTTGTGAACTCAATTCAATGGCTAGACAAGCCAGTGCAGAAAGAGCATGGTCATCTATTAATCGTTTTTATGTAAATTGTAAACAAGGAGTAGCAGGTAAAAAGGGTTTCCCAAGATTTCAAAAAAAATGCCGTTCTGTTGAATATAAAACTACAGGTTGGAAATTAGCTCAAGACCGTAAATCAATAACTTTTTCTGATAAAAAAGGCATTGGCAAATTAAAGTTAAAAGGTACTCGTGACCTGCACTTTTTTCAAATTAATCAAATTAAACGAGTTCGATTAGTAAAACGTGCAGACGGTGTTTATGTGCAATTTTGTATTGATTCAGAACGTCGCGAGAATATCACACCAACAGGGAAAACAATTGGGTTGGATGTAGGGTTAAAAGAATACTACACCTGGAATAGGCGGGAGAATGGTAGCCCCGCATTTTTAAATCGGGGCGGAAATTCGACTCGGGCAATTTTAATTGCCGCCAAATGGTATTATAGGGAAAAGGCTATATGCCAAAAATTTTGTCCATAATCCACGGTTG
>JBCBPQ010000382.1:0-5668 GCA_039820645.1 Cyanobacteria bacterium J06633_8
TTCGAGCTACAGCAAAGAAGTTACTTCTGAGGCTCGCAATTCAAGCTCCATTTGAAAAGTTCATGGCTCGTCTAGTAAACGGCGAATTAATTGAATGGGACATTGCAAAGTCGATTCAAGCAGAAATAGTAAGCATACTTCGGACACCAGGATGGACGTTATAGACCACTTATTAGTAACCCATAGTAAGTTCAAAAAACTCCTGTCTCTCCATCCTGAGAAAACAGTGATGCTTTCTCCAGTTCTTCAGGAGTTAGAAAACAGCATTGCACAGTTAGTCAAGAAGGAAGTACAAAACCCTACTTTTGACAGTTGACAGACTTTACAAGTTTTACGGAATATTTATCCATTGATTATGACTTCAAATAAACTGAAACCAACAAAAACGAAAATTGCTCAAATCCTGAGTCCTTGGTCTTCTTCAAGAGCGAATGAATATACAAAAGCTACAGCGGTTGAAATTGCACTCAAGATACTCATCGGTGACTATGACATCGACAAGATAACCTTTCAAACTGGTAGTTTTTCGCCACGGTCAAGATGTACTGGTGGAAGCTGGCTTGTTGATGGGAACAAGAAGGTAATTGAGCAACTTGGTGAAGGAGACAAGGTGTTAACCACTTGGCACTTCAGATAAATAAAAAGGCTGGATTTCCCTTATTCGTTGGACTATGACAGGAATATAAGAGATTAGCAAATGCAAGAACAATTGTTAGAACGAATTGCGATAGCCCTAAAGGGCGACGCTTCGCGTATCGCCCTTGAACGCTTGGCTGGAGAAAAGCAAGACCTGGGTATATTTGATGCTAAGACTATTAGACAATCTACCTACATTTTTGGTGGTGGGTCAGACGATATTAAGAAAGGTGTTCCTTGGTATATTTTAAGCGACAACAGTGAACACCAAAGTTTAGCGGGCAAAGTTGTAAGAGGCAAGCTTAAGGAAGTTCGGAAGAAAACCACAACTCACAACTTTGGAGAAAGCGAGAAGTTGGAAATTGAGTTATCTTCGACTCGCAACGATATTCCCCACAATTACATCATCAGATTTGGATGGGATACAGTTTTTACTTCTGCTGCATTACAAGCTTTAACAAGCATCCCTCTCACGCAAGGTCAGGTGATTGGCATTTACTGTGAAGCTGGCGAACGTGCAGTAATGGGACGGTTTTACAATGACCGCTCGATTATAAAATTTGACTGGCAAGAACGACCACATAAAGAGTTAATGCTTTCCAATATTCGCAAAGCATTAGGATTAATCGAACCAGCTAACTATCAGACAACAAAAGTCGGAGTTCCTGAGACTGATAAACATATGTTACTCGTCGAAATTAATAGTTTAAAGCGTCGTAAAAATTTAAGTGACCAACAATTAAATACGATGCTAGCTAAACGATTCAATAACAGAACATTGCATATGTTGAGCAATGTTGAGTTAACAAGGGTTCGGGATGGACTGCAAACAATGGAGACTAGAAATAATGGATAAAGTAACAGTTAGCAAATCGCGAACGGTTTAGAAAACTCGTTAAAGCGTTGGCGTACTTCTTCAGTCTAAAAAACCCCCATCCCCATGTATTTTTCGTCTTTATCTGCCGCCATACTTTGATACTCCATCTCTTCAACGGGAGTCATCTTATACAGCAATGGAAACTTTATAGCCATCAAAATGAGTTTAATAATTCATTTGTTTACCTCCACATTAAGATATTTAGCGATTTCTGGTAATACCGAAGCCTTCCATCGCAGGTGCTGTACTGTCTTGTTGCTTCCGGCTTTGTCTAATATGAATATGCTGTAGTCATTCCCCCTTTCAGTTGGTGAATAGGATTTGGTGCGCTTGAGTTTACCAGTTTTGGTGCTAATTCGCTCAGAGTAATAACTCGTCTGTAACCCCACTTCCTCTAATGCATTGTTGATTTGATAGGCTTTGATGTTTGTACCGTGGCGGTTATTCCAGATTTGCGCGAGTTTGGTTGGCGATACGTATTCTTCATCCGACTTTGGTTGAATACCTGGGAGTATTTTTTGAACAGAAGGAGATATTTCTGGGAATTGGGCTTCAATAGCTCGCAGAAGATAGGTTGCTTTAAGTTCCTCAGACAAGGATGTAGGTGCAAGAATATTCCCATAAATTCTTATCAGTTCTTCGGGAGATATTTGGAGTTTAGTTGAGTTTGCTTCAGTTTCGATTACTTTTCTTAAGGTACGGTTTGCCCAGATGCGGAACTCGACGCTAACCCATTGCGCTAAATCAATGGCGATTTCTGGATGTCCCCAAGTTCCTTGAGGTATTTTGTCGCCACGTCCTCTTATAGTAATAACTAATTTAGATGCCGGGATTCCGGTATCTAACGAAAGCCCCTCCCAGTAAGCTTTTGTGGAATTAAGAGATGCATAATGGTTAAACTTTTTCTCGCAAGCCTTACACATTTGAGTCAAGTTAACATAACCACTCGGTACATCATATTTTGAAATCTTTGTGGCTTCGCTTAATTGCGCGATTACACTTCCATTCCAATCGTGAGTTATTAGATTTAGATTCATAAAACAAATTGATTGATAGAGGGAAAAGGCGAATGCATCGCCTCGTCTTCGATTAAACGCTCTTTGTTATTCAGATAGCTTTCAATGATTTTTATCTGAGCTAATTGCGGCACGGGAGCAAGATATAAGTTTTATTGAATCGACAGGTTGTGTTTTCAGGTTATCGCTATTAAATGATTCATAGAAAGTGTTAAACAATCTACCTGCTTTCCCTGAACGAAGTATAAATCCTCGAAATGTCCGTCTGGAACCGAATCTATTTCTATTTCTAATTCTTTTATTAAGTCTTTTACTAGAAATTGGTCAACTACCGCACAAGAAGCAAACAGCATTTTTTGAGCAGATTTATTATTTGAATCCATGCAAGACTCTTCTTGCGCTTCAAACTTGGTTTGAGGCATAATTAACAAAGACCTTTACTAATGGGTTAGTATAAGCGGTTGTTACCAGTTGCAAGCAGGGATGACCGCTTATGCTCTAGGTAAATACTACTTGTCCCTTGAGTCGAATGTCAATCAGTTAGTCCAACCAGTTAATAGTTTTTGACATGAATTTAAAAGAGATGCGTAAAAATTCAGGATTGCGGGTAGAAGAGGTAGCTGCCGTAGTCGGCGTGTCTCACTCAACTGTGCATAATTGGGAGAATGGTAGAACTGTTCCAAAAATGAGAATAGACCAATTTGAGAAAATTCTTGAACTTTATGGCTGTAATTTTGGGGAATTGGTAAAAGCTTTTCAGGAATCAACAAAACAAAAGACTTCGTGCTAGTACCGCTACAAGGGAGTAAAAATTAAAAGTCAAAAGTATTTTTTATCAAATATTCAATCATTTGATATAGGTGTGCTATTTACGTCCCCTGAGCAATGATTCGGTTTGGGATTCCATCATTGTGGAAAGATTCAAATACTTGTGGATTTAGGTGTTGATGGCTTGAAATCCTTGCCATAACTTAGATACGAATGCAGGGGGGACAGCATTTCCTAGAATAGCACCGTCTACCGCTGTGGTTCCGCTCAGTTGATACCATTCCGGAAATTCGCTCAAACGTTTGACCATTTCCATATTTGCCAACTTAACAGTATTATCTGGTAAAAAGATGTCAGCAAATTTATTTCGGTTTGCTCCCTTCCCATCCATGAAATAGGACTTAATTATTGTGGGAAAAGAAAAGTCCGAGGTAACAGGTTTACATCTTCTACCGATGCGAAACTTCCAGGTTGGTAATTCAACCTGCATTGGTTCTTTGTCGCTGTTCTGTGCGGGGACATCTTTAATCAAATTCCACCAATTATAAACAGGTTCAAGGTCTACGTCTTCAAGTAACTCCTCGTTTTTTGATGCACACAAAATAATTCGATATCTTTTTTGAATTGACGACACTCTACAAGTTGACCACTTAAACTTATATCCCATTGCTTTCAGATTTTCACAAATCAAAAATTTGAAAGTATTGGAATTTCTATAACCCGGTACGTTTTCCAATACAAAGTGCTTTGGTTGTAAATGAAAGACGGCTCCCATTGTTGATATCGCCATATCAAAGTCAGTCATTGTTTCAATTTTTTTACCCCTGGCGATACTGAAACTACAGCAAACAGTAGATGCCCAAAGTAAATGGGGATTCCTTGGAAATCCAACCCATTCTTCCTCTTGACATTGCTGTACTGATTTACGAACTAAGTGATGGTCGGGGAAATTCTTTTGATAATTGTCGGCAATCTTTTCGCTTAACTTTGGGTTGCTTGGGTCAAATTCCACCGCCCAAACTTCAGCAGTGGGGTTAATTTCTTTGATTCCACAAGCAACTCCACCACCACCGGCGAATAACTCTACTATTTGCACTGCTAAAACTCCCTTAATTTTTGAATATACAAAACGCTAGGACGTATTTTCCTGCCTCGTTATAAATGGAGTGGACAAATTCGTCCACTTATTAATCCTTTAAGACTGATTGGAGATAAAAAGTAAGTAGCCAGAGCAAAACCCCTTACTCTTCTGAGGTTTCAGCTAAGAGAATCAAGCCGCGACGAGTGTCTTACTCGATAGCTCTTCTGGTAATTGTTTGCGCTTTTGCTTGATTAACGCGATCGCTTCTTGAAAATTCCGCTGTCCAATTGCTCTGCACTTATCCCTCCATCCAATAAGCATAGTCGCCATCGCGTACTTGGTGGGTAGGATACTCAACTTTTGGGCGGTACGAGCAAGACGTAACCAAGCTTTCAATTCTTTGGCTTTGAACGAATCGGCTAGAAGCTGAACATCATCTTTCGTGTATCCTTTTAAAAAAGCTGATACTTTAGCCGCATTCTTTATCTTCTGAATAATCTGTTTCTTGGTTCCTGATTTAGTTATCCCCAAGCAATCGCACAATGATTTAAGAAGCTTGGTAGTAATATATTTAAATTGTTCATCAGTCCAAGCCGTACAAGGCGTTCCAAGCATTTTCTTGAAAATCAAGTTTGGATGCAAATGCTTTAAAGGTATTTCTTGTTTGTTAAGCTTAGCTCGCACCAAAGAATCTAATTCGGTTTTTTTTAGCCCACTTAATCTAACCAAATTTAAGCTTTTGCCGGTTTCTTTCAGTTGTTTTACGGTGAAGATTTTAGTCATTGGTGTAAACATTATTTATGTATTAAAGACAAAATAGACCATAGAAAATCCATAGGTGATATCTGTGGGTTTTCATTATGCAGCAGGTATGGTTAATTGTTCGGGTGCATTGACAATCCGTGATTCAACCTGCTCCTTCAATCTGTTGGGAATCCAATCAAAGTCGCTGCGGTCGCCAGTGCTTTCAATATAATTAACTAACAAATCAGCAAAGCGAGTATTGTGCAAATCGCTGAAGATATCGCCCTGTCTTGGGGTTTTAGGCATCAATTGAATTGTTCTGAAGAAATTAGTATCTCTTTTAGCTACTTCTCGAATCTGTTCCCAGGTTAACTCTGCCCTAGCTTTCTTACTTTTAACCAAGCCTTTCAAAAACTCTTCTATTTCTTGTTCGCTACAGGTTATGGGTTCGTGGACAATCATTTTTTCAGCTTTTGGTTCCACTGGAACTTGTTTTTCATCTTTAGTCTCTCCCTCTGCAACTAATGTTAAATTTTTAGCTAAGAA
>JBCBPQ010000383.1:0-5655 GCA_039820645.1 Cyanobacteria bacterium J06633_8
CAATCCGGGCTTAAATTCGCAAACCATCATGGCAATACCATACGAATGTTTGAAAGATTTTATAGAGTTAACTTACCAGAAAGTTTTACCACCATAACAGTATCCTTTATTACAAAATAACTTTGACTAAAAGTTACATCGCTATTAAATCAAGTATCTAGGTGGTGTCAACCAAAACATTTTACAGCAACCTAAAATAGGTAAATTTTCTGGTATTTCGATTCCTATCGTACCTGCTTTTTTTAGGACTAAACTGTCTTTAGCTTCACCCCAGATTAAAATTTCAGCCCAATTGCTTAAGCACGGTTCGTGTCCAACTAATGCCAAGCAAGCAGTAGGGGAATATTGTTTTGGTATCAACCATTTTTCAACCCAGTCTTTAATATTACCGTTAGGAGCAAGATGAGAACATTGTTCTAATTGCGAACTTAATTCTGTAGAAATTAGAATTTCTGCGGTTTCCTGCGCTCTCACTAAGGGACTCGTTGCGATGGAATCAAAACTCAAACCTAAGTCTTTCAAACGTCGAGCGACTTTTTGTGTTTTTTTGCGTCCCTGTTCTGTAAGGCTTCGGTCTTCATCCCTAATTTCACTTTTAGCTTCCTGAGCAATACCATGACGGATTAAATATAGTTCCACAACCCTGAATTTTAGATTTTAGATTTGAATTAATGGTGAACAATTGATAATTATGTAACTAACAACTAACAATTAACAACTAATAATTATTCATCATCGGAGGAAATGAGATTATCTTTGGGATTAATTAATTTCAACAACTTCTGTTTGATTTGAGCATCGTAAACTTCCCATTTCATTTTTGCATAAGGTGAATTTTCGTTGCTTCCGGATAAAAAACCCATTGGAATTTCAAAACCTCCAGCACTGGTACGACCACCACCGAAAAAACGACCCGCGCTGTCTTGCCCAAAAGCTTCTTTAATAAATTCATCAGGATCTAAAGTCAGTTTATTAGTTCTTAAAGAACCAATCACAACTTCTAATTCTTCTTCATCTTCATCGTGAACTATACCGTAAACTACTGCTGTGTGAACGTTGTCTTCTGTCACCAGAAAATCAGCAGCTTGGGGAATCGCGTCTCTATCGTCGTAACGTAAGTAACCAACACCAGCGATTGAAAAATTATTTTGTACAATGCGATTTCTCAGGGAGCGTTCAATTACGTCCATTACTCGTTTAGAACGAGTTGCTTGTAGTATTGTATCGAGGAGTTGACCATCGTAAAAACGGCTTAGATAGGCTGCTGCCATAAAATCTTCTTCTCTAGCCTGCATCAGTCTATTTGTATCTGAGTGCAAGCCATGCATCAAAGCTGTGGCGCAATTTACGTGTTCGCTCATGCTGTTATCTAACTGCAATAAACCTGCTTGTAGGTATTGAGTAAAAATTGTCGCAGTTGCTCTTACCCCAGGACGTATATCAACAAATTCTGACTTTAAATCTCCTTGTAAATTGTGGTGATCTATAATTGCTATCAAAGGAATTCCTGCTTCTTGGACTGCATTTAGTAATGTAGAAGTAGTTCCTTGATTATCAACTAGTACATACCCTTGATATAATGAGAGATCGCGATTTTTTAGACTTTGCAAAGGAGTACGAGTTGCCGGTAGGCTAGTAAGTTTTACTAAAGCAATGTTTTCTTGATGGGAAAGAGTACCAGCATAAGTAATATCGCACTTAATATCATATTGCTCTGCAATCAACTGGTATGTCCAAGCAGAAGAAAGAGCATCGGGATCTGGAAAATCCTGCAAAATTATTATTTGCCGCTCGTGTTTGTGCGATTTAAGGGTATTTAATAATTGTTCTGATTTTTGAGCAGCCAAGGTGCTAGCACGAGAAACTACTCGATTCTTATTGCCACTGATTGTTGCCGTAGCGACATATTTATCAGTTGGAAGGGATACTTTCAAGGCATCCGGATCGATTTCACCACTTTTCAAGGTTGGATCTAGCTGTGAGTGCAAATCTTCAACCTGCTTTTCAGAAGAATTTCGTTGCATAGGGAACGTAGATTGTAGCGCGAGCGGGATAATTCAAAAGCTTTTAGAAAACTAAATATTTTCACCTGCTACACACTATAACTTTCGCACTCTATGTAGCAAAGTGCCAATATCTAACAATATATAAACATATTGCGACATTTTTGCCTCAATAAAAATAATCTATTCTCCAAAGGTCGATGGCACAACAGTTTTTTAGAATTTTTTACTATTTATATAGTATATATTAACTAATCTATATGATATTACACCTTTTTTTTGAGAGTCCTCAACTTAAAGGATACTGCTAGCGAATGGTAGGTCAGACCCCTCGTTTGCACAGGAATTGACTTGTGCAGATGCGATATATTGCGTCTCTACATTTACCGGAATAACGGGAAATCTTGGATAAGGGGTTTAATCCCTGAATGGCCAACAGTATCCTTGAAGGATGGCGCTGGCTGTACAATAACTTCACAGCATATATGGTGTACTTTTTTTACTTAAATATGGCTATGTAGCTTATGTTATAAAGCCTATAAAATATCAATCGTTTTAAAGATATTTAATTCTTAATTAAACTAAACAATACAAAAATGATTTAATGTTTTTCGGTAATTTAGATGCACCCGACTTGCCGTTTTGTAAACATGATGTAGAATACTAAGGTTCATGTAGCGAAATATGTCGCACTGAATAAATTTGTATTTAAGAACCTTCATAGAGCTGCTGTAACAGGTCTTTGATGGCTACTAATGCTACTTGATTCAGGTATTTTACTACAAAGAATGAACGGCAATTTCCGAATTGTCGTTGATATCATAAGCTAGGAGCCTTGCTTCACCGAAACATCTTAATTGTATTAACAAATAGAAACCTGTGACCAGTTTATGAAAACAAGGTCAAAGTCCTATCACATATTTTTGCCATTCCTGATGCAAACCACTTTTAAGATGCTTGCTGACCTCAAAGTAAAGGCTACTGTAAGGTCGGCGCGGAGCGTGATGCAATGGCATCTGAGCTTCTTTTGGCGTTCTACTCCCTTTCTTTACGTTACAGCGAACGCAAGCAGTAACTATGTTTTCCCAGCTATCGCCTCCACGGCGCGATCGCGGTATTACATGATCCAGTGTTAAGTCATCGCCTTTATAACCGCAGTATTGACAAGTATGACCATCGCGATGCAATATATTTCGACGAGTTAAGGGAATTTCTTTATAAGGAACGCGCACGTAATAGCGCAATCTTATAACGGTCGGAAGCGGGAAACCGGAGTAAATAAATTTACCATTGTGTTCCACTCGCTCTGCTTTTCCCTTAATCAGCAAAATTGCAGCGCGTCGCCAGCTCGTTATATTGAGCGGTTCATAAGAAGCGTTAAGGACTAAAACCTTTCCCATTGATAGTCGCTCAAGGTATTAGTTTTACATATATTAACACAAATTGAATCTATTTTGCTGTCTGTATTTAATTTATACTAGGCAGCAATTTTGGATAAAGTCATCTAAAAAGGTGTTAATAGTTGGATAAAGGTTTTTACCAATTAGGCAACTGAGTTGAATTAGTAGCAGTTTTGGCACTAAGAGAGAGAAACAAATCAAACTATATCTATAATTAAGAATAAATAATTGCATACTTGTTTTCTCTCCATAGGAAACGGTAAACTTCCAGATCAATCCGAACAGCTTCTGAGAAAAGGAATATATTAATACCCGGATATTTAACTAAGCTCTGCTGTGTGGAAGTGGTGTGAATTGGAGAGAATCAATGTTAAGTCACGAACAAAATAAAACTTTTAACTGTATTGCTTCAAGGGATAATTATGACTGGGTAACCCAGCGTGCTTGGGTTGAAATTAATTTAGCAGCACTGTCAACTAATATAGTTGAAATACGAAAGTTACTACAACCACAAACTCAGTTTATGGCTGTGGTAAAAGCAGATGCTTATGGACATGGAGCAGTTAGTGTTGCACAAACAGCTTTAAAATCAGGAGCTAATTGCTTGGGTGTAGCTACCGTGCCGGAAGGAATTCAATTACGTGAAGCAGGAATAAAAGTACCAATTTTAATTTTGGGTGCTACTAACACTCCGGAGCAAGTTCAAGCAATTGTAGAAAATCGGCTTGAGCCTACAATTTGCAGCGCTAAGCAAGCCTTAATATTTTCCGATGTTTTAGAAACTATAAATTTTGATTCTACTTTAACGGTACATCTCAAATTAGATACTGGAATGTCTCGACTGGGGACTGATTGGCAAAATTGCGGCGAATTTGTTCAATTAGTTGCGAACTTGCCTCATCTTAGTATAGGGAGCGTTTATTCTCATTTAGCAACCGCCGATAGTCCCGATAAAACTATAATGAATCAGCAACATCAGCGTTTTGAGTGCGCGATTGCTACAATCAAAAATATTGGGATAGAAATACCTTGTTCGCATCTAGCTAATTCGGCTGGTACTCTAAGTCATTATTCTTTACATTACGATATGGTACGGGTGGGCTTAGCAATTTATGGTTTTTACCCATCAGTTCATTTACAAGATACTGTTGATTTAGAACCGGTTTTGCAAGTTAAAGCACGAGTTACTCACGTCAAAACGATTGAAAAAGGAACTGGTGTTAGTTATGGACATAAGTTTATTGCTTCTAAAAAGATGCGTATAGCTGTTGTAGGAATTGGCTATGCTGATGGAATACCCCGCAATCTTTCTAACAATATGCAAGTTTTGATCCGGGGAGTCAAAGTACCTCAAATTGGTGCAATTACTATGGATCAGATAATGTTAGATATCAGCAGTATCTCTGATGTACAAGAAAATGAAGTCGTCACAATTCTTGGCAATCAGGGTAACGAAAAGATTACTGCTGAGGATTGGGCAGATAAATTAAACACAATTTCTTGGGAAATCCTGTGTTCTTTTAAACATCGTTTGCCTCGGATTAATATCATGTAAATTGTTGTAAGCAGTACAAAACTTTAAAACCGTGAGCGGGGGACTCTCGGGAAGTATACGCCCAAATCTTCTTTCGGCGAGCTTTTCAGGAAATATGACTCCGCCCATTGTTGGCGAAGGTGGTGAGCCTAGGAAGCCAGCAGTCATGAGAGGATATTTGAAGCGATTCATTTTCTATTCCTGAATGGCCATAATCAAGTCACCAACAGTTTTTCGACTCCGTTGAAAAAATAGTTATTGAAAAAAGAGTTTTTTATGGTATAGTATATTAGCTAATGCGGATGTGGCGGAATTGGCAGACGCGCTAGATTTAGGTTCTAGTGCCTCCGGGCGTGAAGGTTCAAGTCCTTTCATCCGCATTTTTTATTTGTGAAATTTGAAATTAATTACAGTTCGATTTAGATGGGCAATCGCAAAAAATCCTGATAATGCTTTTCCCAGAATAAAAATTTATATAAATAAAAATATTGTTTTTGGTAGGTTAGTAGATAGCTGTAGCGTTTCTAGATTGCAGCTATAGTTTAAATTCCCTACGTGTAGATATTTGTGTGAATATCCTGAGGGGGTGACAAGGTGAGTGTAACGTAGGCAGGGCAAGCCTTTCACTTTAATTACTGCTAAAAAGATAGGAACAGTTTTTAGAACGACTCCTACGAAAAATAAGGATTTGAAACGTTTATTGATAAAAAAATAATAA
>JBCBPQ010000384.1:0-5642 GCA_039820645.1 Cyanobacteria bacterium J06633_8
AAGACTCATAGTAATATTTCATCTGTTGTTCCGTTGTTAGAGAGTAGATTCTCACCAACATACTGCACCCGAATTACACACTTATTCAACCTACCATACTGGGGGTAATTTTTGCATTTTATTTAATCCATGTTCCTTAGCAAAATGATAACGGAACAAGGGACAGTCAGCAGTGAACAGTGAACAGTGAGCAGTGAACAGTTATCAACTAACTCCTAACTGATAACTAATAACTGATAACTGATAACTGCTAACTGATTACCGTTTATTCTCTACTGAACGATAAGCAAAACGCATTGACTGCAACATTCTTTCTCGCTTTTTACGGGCGATTGCCTGCAAGTCGATGGTTTTATCTGTTTCGTCCACAATTTCGCCAGTTATTACTTCTAATACGTCTTCTAAAGTAATTACACCTGAAACATTACCGTACTCATCTACAACTACAGCTAAATGCTCGCGGGCTTCTAGGAAGTTTCTCATTAATCTGTCGGCGCGAATTGTTTCGGGTACAAATCCAACTTTTCGCGTTAATGTGCCAATTTTTTGAGTTTTTCTTCCTTCTACCATTGCTGTGAGTAAGTTCTGCTTCAATGCAACACCAATTACTTCATCAATAGTCTCATTAATGACAATTATTCTTGTATGCTGCGAACTGATAATATCCGTTTTAGCTTCAGCAAGAGTTAAGTTACCGCGCAAATATGTAAGTATTGTTCGGGGTGTCATTAAATCTGCTGCTGTCAGTTCATTTAACTGAAACACCCGTTGAATCATTTGTGCTTCGTCGCGTTCGATTATTCCTTCTTGATGAGCAATATCCGACAACAACATGATTTCTGCTTTATTAGTTGTTGGTTGCTTTTTACCTCTAGTGAAAGGTGCTGTAATATTCTCTAAAACCCATACCAAAGGTGTAAAGATTAAAGTTAATGCAGCAAGAGGAATAGCTATGAATAAGGAAATTGTCTCAGCATAGCGCTCGCCGACAGTTTTTGGGATAATTTCTGCACAAATAATAATCAGAAATGTCAAAACTCCGGAAAACACACCCAGCCAAGTGTCTCCAAATACTTCTTCGGCAAGACTACCTGTAATAATACTACCGACAATATTGAAAATATTATTGATGACTACAATAGTCGCAATCGGTCGATTCATGTTTTCGCGAATCGCCAATAAAGCGACTGCTGATGCATTCTTTGACTGCGCTAATTGTCTAACTTTCAGCGTCGAAACCGAAAATAAAGCCGCTTCTATTCCAGAACAGAGGGCTGAACCTGAAATAACAAAAATAACAACGAAAATAAGCTGTAACATCATATTTCCCAGCTATGGGAAGAGAAGAATAGTTGAGGTTAATTGTGTTTTGAACGAAGTACTACAAGCGATGTTGTAGCTAATACAACCTCACCTATCTTAAACCCACGCAAGCATATATTGCTTGTTAGAAAACTACGAGCCAGTCTACAAGCTGTCACAAGCATTCTAATTCACCACCTGACTGCCGTGACTGCGTGGGTCTTCATTATTACCTGTAGGTACTGTAGTTGTAGAAAATTGCGAAACTCTACCGTTAGCTTGAGCATAAGGTAAGGTTGAACCAGCAATCAAGGCTTCTAGATTACTTCCCATAATTGTCCGGGGTTGGTCGCCTATAGTTTCTGCTTGGGCTTGAGCATCTGTATCTAAAAACACAAAATGAGGAATCCCATCCACACGATATTGCAGCATTTCCGGCAGCCATTTACTGTTATCCACATTCAGCATCACGAAATTTACTTTATCGGCATATTCTGTTTCTAGTGTGGCAATATCGGGTGCCATCTTCTGGCAGACAGTACACCAATTAGCGTAAAATTCTATTAAAGATGGTTTTCCATTACTCAAAGCAACTTCCAATGGTACGGAATTTTGATCTAAATCGGCGAGCGTTACCGAACTAGTCTCACTTCGGAGTCCTATAAATAAGGCTACTGAAAGAACAGCAGCTACCGTTACAATCAAAAAATTTCGGAGACGTGTTCCAAAAGTTGCTTCTGGCTTTTCCTGGGAATCTAAGGACGAATCCTTACTCATGATAAAAGTTTATAAAGTCTTAACAAGTTATTTCATATCAAGTTTAACTCTCTACTCCCATTTATTAGAACTGTTACAAAAATAAAAACATCATATGGGAATTGGAAATTGGGCATGGGGCATGGGGCATAGGTAATGGGGAGAAGAATTAATTCTACAGTTACTCATTACTTTTTTATTGATCGCTTATAACTCATAACTCGCAATTCCTACTACTACCAATTCCCAATTCCCAATGTCCAATTCCCCATGCCCAATGCCCAACGCCCCATGCCCAACGCCCCATGCCCCATACTTAATTAGCAATGAAAAAACGAGTTACCATTACATTTCCCAAACGTACAGTTCAAATGCCAATCACCTATCGACTGGCTAAGGATTTTAATGTTGCTGCGAATATTATCCGCGCTCAAGTTGCTCCCAATCAAATTGGTAAACTGGTTGTGGAGCTATCTGGGGATATTGACCAGTTAGATGCAGCGATACAGTGGATGCGGGAGCAGAATATTGCTGTTTCCCTTAGCTTGGGAGAAATTGTCATCGATGAGGAATCTTGCGTTCACTGTGGATTATGTACTGGGGTGTGCCCTACACAAGCACTTACTCTTAATCCTCAAAGTTTTAAATTGACGTTTACTCGTTCTCGCTGCATTGTTTGCGAGCAATGCATTCCTGCTTGTCCAGTAAATGCGATTTCCACAAATTTATAATTAGTTGTTAGTTGTTAGTTGATAGTTGTTAGTTGATAGTTGTTAGTTGTTAGTTGTTAGTTGTTAGTTGTTAGTTGTTAGTTGTTAGTTGTTCTGTTCTTATAGCAGCAGGATTAGTGTTTCTGACAGGTTCGATACTGCCGGATTTAGCAGTAGGTTTATTATTAACGTTTGTTTTTGCAAAGTCAGCAGGAAAAGTACTCTCACAGTCTTGGAGAGCTTTGGCTTAGTATTCGAGCAAACCAAAATTGCTGGGTGGGGGGTAGTGAATCGTGAGTAGTGAATAGTCAAAATATTATCTATCCAGCATTACTGTACAATGCATATGCTCTACCAATCATTCAAAAATTTTAATGGATGAAAACAGATACAATCTTTTACACGAGAAAGCAAAATCTCCCCAGCGTATTATTTGAAATACTTCAACAGTCTCCCACTCAAGCTTCGCATTATGAATTTTCCTCTGTGGAGATAAAAGAGCTTGCACGACGAATTGACGGTTTATTTATACCCAAACCTGAATATCCCCAAGACCCAATTTATTTTGTAGAGGTACAATATCAACGAGATGACGATTTATACTGGCGATTAATTACTGAAGCGTTTGTTTATTTAAATCAATATAGACCTGATAAAAGTTGGAAAGCAGTAGTTTTATAGGCAAAACGTAGCCTTGACCCAGGTGTCCCAACTGCGTATCAGACATTACTATCTGATGGGCAAATACAAGTAATATATCTAGATCAATTAACAGATACTTCTTCTTCAATTGGGTTGGGGATTATTGGATTAGTAGTTGCTCCGGAAGCTGAAGCGGTAGACATTGCTAGAAATCTAATTGGACAAGTACAACAAGCAGATGTCAGCAATCGTCGGCAGCTTTTAGAATTAGTAGAAAGGATGTTGATTTATAAATTCTCAAATAACACTAGACAGGAGTTAGAAGCAATGTTTGGGTTAACCGAGTGGCGACAAACTAGATTTTATCAAGAAGTTCGAGAAGAAGTTGAGCAAGAGGTTGAACAAAGAACAAAAATAGCAACAAAACTTGAAGCAGTCCCCCGTTTGTTAAATACGGGATTAAGTATCGAACAAATAGCTCAAGCTCTGGAATTGGAAGTTGAAGTTGTGAGAAAAGCTATTGAAAAGCAAAGTGGGAGAGAATCTTGAGTACTGAAGAATTATCAATCTTCAACCAAAACCAACCCCACGATTACCTTTAGACCAAATTAACACTTCACCATTTTGACCCCCAGCAGCAATTTTATTACCTTGGGGATGCCATGTAATGCAAGAAAACCCGTTATTAGCACCTTGGAGAACTTGCGCTACTTTTTTCGCTTTTTTCCACAAACAAAGCCAACCTTCAGCACCAGCAGAAGCAATCATTAAGTTATCGGGTGCAAATTCGATTGCTTCTACAGTATTTCTGTGATTTTCTAATACAGTACCACCCCAACCCGAAGATGCATCATCTTGCTTTTCCCAAACCACTATACCTTCTGCGCTAGAAGATGCGAGTAATGGCTCTTTTTTAGATGTAGTCACTTTTGACCAAGCTAAATGACGAATTTTACCTGGAAAACCATGCATTAACCAAGGTTCGGCTGGTTGAGCATTAGCAATAAAATCTGTTTTCAATACACAGATGGTTTTATCCATGTTAGCCGAAGCAATGTATTTACCATCACACGACCAAGCCACAGCAACACTGGCTGATGGTATGCTAAATAAATATGGGTCTTCATCCCATTCATCAGAGCGCCAAATTTTTACACCTTGATAACCAGCGATCGCCAGAAATTTACCATCATGACTCCAGTCAATACTCAGTGCTGAAGAGTTATCAAAATTCAAGGTGACAACAATTTCTTGAATGTCTGCATCCCAAATCTGTACGTAACGTCCCAAACTAAAAGCTAGTAAATTTTTGCGGGGACTCCATGCTAATTTATCTACCCAAGCGGTCGCATTTTCTAATGTCGTAATTAGTTGATAATTAGAGGTATTCCAAATTTTTACTTTACCATCTTGTCCACCAACTGCTAAAAACTTTCCATCGGTAGAAAAAGCTAATCCATCAATAGAATTATTAGTAACTTCTTGCAAAGCTATTAATTCGTTTTCTACAAAAACTTTTACTTCACCAGCAGCAGAACTCATCGCTAAAGTACTACCATCAGGTGACCAATTTACAACGGTTATATAATCAGAAAGTATATTATTCCAATTTAAATCAAAGTCAGTAGATTTAATAGTTTTCATTTGTATTTTAAAACGAAGTCAGGATTTATAATTTATAATTTATAATTTATAATTTAGAACGAATAAAATTGCGGAATATAGTATTTCCACCAGCAACCGAGGTACAACTTACCTCAACCCAATAAAGCTGCTTACCTCACCCCAATAAAGCTGCGCTTTATATCCCCTCTCCTTACTAAGGAGAGGGGCTGGGGGGTGAGGTTTTAAGGTATACATCAATAGCTATAACTATTAATAAAAACTAAGCCATACAAGCTAGAAAATCTTTTTTCAACTGAGTTTCATCTAAATTGCGACCAATAAACACCAGTTCATTCTTACGTTGTTCGCCTTCCTTCCATAAACGGTCTGGTTTTCCATCTAACAACATATGTACTCCTTGGAAAACAAACCTTTCTTCTTCTCCAGCAATATTTAAAATACCTTTCATTCGGAAAATATCGGGACCTTTGGTTTGTAATAAATTACCTAACCATTGATTTAATTTAATCCCGTCTTATTCACCTTTTTCTACTAGAGCTATCGAATAAACACTTTCATCATGTTCGTGAGCATCTTCGCTTAAAAAATTTGGGTCAACTTCCAAAG
>JBCBPQ010000385.1:0-5639 GCA_039820645.1 Cyanobacteria bacterium J06633_8
TAAAAGATAAGTAAATATTTTATTACCTAAACAAATACTATTATTGATGTCCCGCCCTGGTTCTAAAGATAATCCAATATCATGATAGGTTGCTAATTGTGCCATTTTTGCAGGTGCAGCTGATGGAAGAAAATGAATGCGATCGCCTGCTCCTACTTTTTCTGCTAACTGCATTAATTCAGCTTGATATCCCGCAGCAAGTTTTCCTCGCAAATTTAACCGCATGGAGGTACGCATTACTCCCATTGCTTGGATTATTGCTTCTAAACCTCTACCCGCTCCAATGGTTTGGGAAAACCAGTAAAGTGAAGGTTCTCTCGTAATACCTTCATGAGTATTTTCTTGATTTGTTAATGTAGGTGCTTCTCTTAGGGGAAACACGTTTAAAATAGGCTGCATCGAAACACCATACCGTTGTGCGTAAGCAGCAGCAATTCCTGGTGAAGCAGCAGTTAAATGTTGACAGCGAGGTAATAAGGTACGTTCAATATAGTCCCGGATGGCAATTTCGGTTTTGTTTTTAGCAGTATCGCATAATTGTCCGACATGAAAATCTTCAGCATCAAACCCTAGTTTGGCGTTGTGTTTCTTAGATGCGATCGCAGCTGCGGGGAGTGCTGCTAAATTATGGGCAATATATAAATCAGCCGGTTCCTTTGCAGCGGCTTGAGCAAGTTGATAACTTATGGGACTATGTGTCCAAGTGGCTATGGATAAGTAAGGTATCATACCTGTAGATGCGACTTTCCGCGCTAATTCTTGACAAAATCGCTGCTTCAAATAATTTACTTTTGAGTCTAATTTGACTTGGATATACTTCCAGGGAGCCTGAGATAGAATTGTTGCATCTAATGGACGAACTGCTGCCATATAGTCACAAACAACCACCCGCACCTCGTAACCTGCTTGGTGTAAGGCATTAGCCTCCTTTACCAATCGAGGATTAGAAGCTATATGCCCGGGACTAATTAAGCAAATTCGTCGTTGTTTCATACCTGATAACCTGCTGTTTTGAGTCCATCAAGTATATTTGTCACCAATGCTTGGCGATAATTCCACCATTGCCAATTAGCTGCTGTCTCCAATGCAGGCTGACGCATGGCTTTGAGTTCTTGCCGATGGGTGATGCACCATTCCATAGCTTCTGCTAAAGCATTTACATCCCCTGCTGGAATAATTAATCCATTGACATGATGACGCACTAAATCTGCTGCACCCGCTCTATCAGTAGTAATAACTGGCAACCCATGGGCGAATGCTTCAGTTACCACCATACCGAAGCCATCGCAAAGCGTAGGAAATAACAGTACATCCGCTTGTTGATAATATTGAAAAAGTTCGGAATGAGGTACTGTGCCGGAAATATTTATAGAATCTGGCAAATTTTCAACTAAGGAGGATGGTAATCCCATTGCTCCAAATACTTCCAGTCTTGCCTTATTTTTGAGTTGCAATTGTTTCCAGGCTTGAAGTAAATAATGGGCACCTTTACGGACACTAAATGTTCCTGCCCACAAAAACTTTATTGGCTCTTGCTCTTGTGTACCACCGTAAATACCATCACTACAAACAGTCGGCGCTGCCAAAGGTACTACTCGCATCTTTGTAACATCTAACCCGGCAGCTTGATAAGAAGCTTTAGTAAATTGAGAATTGGTAATCACCACATCAGCTAATTCCCATTCTGCTCTACGTTTTTGGGTTCGCTGTGTTTGACGCGCACGGCAATATTTACGATAGGGTGTTTGTAGTTCGGGAAAGTTTTGATATTCTATTTCTAATAAATTTTCAACAAAATCATGTTCCGGTGAGGGAACATCGTAGATACGAGCAATTCCTTGTTTTGCAGCAGCTTGGAAACTTTTTAAGCAAGCATATTCATAACCATAAATAGAATCAACATTACTCAAATGCTTGCGGGCAACCCAATTATCATAACCATTAACTTCCCAGTGAAAAACTAAATCGGTGAGAATTTTTTGCTTGTCAACGCGACTGACAACAAGACGGACTAATTCTTGCCAGGGATAATCTCTAACCAAAGATTGGGGTAACTCATTTACTACACGTCGTGATAGTTGATGAGCTAAATCATAGTTAAAAGTTTTGGCAAGATTACATAATAAATTGCGCTGTTTACTATTTGGCTTATCTATAAGTGTCGTTGCAAAACCAGCTAGCATTTTGTGTTCAAATAGAGCTATTGCTACTTGTTGAACAAAAGGTCCTGGGAGTAGATGTGTTACTAGGATTTTATTTGGGTTTGTAGTTTCAACAAGCATTGTATATCACTTTAAGAATAAATATAAAGAAGATTATTTCATGATTATTTTGGTACTCAATAAACTTATCAAAAACAATTTATTCACTAATGATTAAAATTTTAAAGATTTATAATTGTTATATTTTGGAGATGTAATTTAGTCGCTCTAGAAACTTAAAAAATCTCCATCCAAATGCAGCCTTTTTGTAACCATATTGATAACCTAATTGTTGAACTTGCTTTGCCCGTTGCCATCCCAAGACACTAGCGAGTAGTTGAAACATTGGTCCTCCACATGGTTTCAAATCAGATCCACCAAATTTTTGAACTTTAGCTTTTGCTACTTTTACCAAATCTGGCGCATCTGCATGTACTGCATAAATAAAACGTTGAAATACTGTTGCACAAGTATGACGAGTACTAGGACTATTTTCTGTTGCTAATAGGTTACTGGTACCAAGACTTAAAGAAAGAAAAGCTGATTCCCAAGCTTTCCGGGATTTTGAACGACTCAAACTACCGGAATTACCTGAGCGGTAGTAAGTTTTTGCACCCCAACTAAATTTGACACCTTCGCTAGCTAAAACAACACGACAAAAGTATTCTCCATCATCATCTAAAGACAAACTTTCATTCCATAAACCTGCTTTTTCAGATATTTCTATAGGTACTAACCAAGCAGCATTTGGCATCATTAAATGTTTTTCCCAAGCACAAACTAGCCAATCTACTGGTTGCATATCAGTCCACAAAGCCTGGGGAATAAAAAGCGCTTCCAAAGGATGATTGTAGAATCTAGCCCATTCACCGGATGCAATGCAATCGTGGTTTTCATTGAGTAAAAGTTTAACCTGACGCTCTATTTTATCAGCACCTAACAAGTCATCAGCATCTAAATACTGTATAAAATCTCCTTGCGCTTCTTTTAAAGCCCGATTTCTAGCTGCACTCGCTCCTTGATTTTCTTGACTAATAACCTTGACAATACTTGATTCATATTGTTTTGCAATAGCCAAACTGTTATCTTTTGAACCATCATCAACTAAAATAATTTCTTTGTTTTTCCAAGTCTGAGCTAATGCCGATTCCAGTGTTTCTGCAAGCCATTTTTCGGCGTTATAGCAAGGAATTAGGATTGAAACTATAGGTTTCATTAACTAGTTATTAACCAATTTTTAATCGCAATCGGGGTTTGATAAAAGGCTTTTTTATAGAGAATTTTTTAATCTTTTCTTGCCCAAAGATTACACTCGGGTATATTCTGATTTTTGTTGTATACTTCCCCAACGATATTATAAAGGGAATAACCTTTTTCTTTCAAATAGTTAACAGTTGCCTCCGCATCTTCAAATGAATCCGGAATAAACTCAAATATAATATGTTTGGGACTATATTTATTTGAATCTAATAAACCTTTCAGAGCTTTAATTTCATGACCTTCTATATCAATTTTGACGATATCTATATGATTAATATTCAAATATAGAAGTAAATTATCTAATTTGAAAGTTGCTGTAAAATATGTATTATTTATATTGTTATCAATAAAATTATTAGATTGATATTCTTTGGATTTACCCCAATTACTTTCGGGTGGTGATTGCATTCTTATTAGTGAAGTTACATCAGATGCTGCACCTAATATCGGAATAATGTTTTTAAATTTGTTAATCCGAATATTTTCTAATAAATAAGTAAATGTTCTTGGATTTGGTTCAATTGCTATGACTTTACCATTTTGATTCAGATTTTTTGCTATTTCTAAAGCATATTGTCCGGTATGACTTCCAATATCTAAAAAGTTTGTAGATTCTTTAGATAAGCTTGTAAGTAGCTTTAGTGTCAATGGTTCATAACAACCTTGATAAAGAATTGCATACTGAACGTAATCAATCGGATTCAGATACATATATACTCCTGAATCAGTTTTAGCTAGAATCCTATCTAGTTGAAGAATATTCTTTAACCATCCTAGCAATCGTAATTTTATTGGATGATTATTTGAGCGAGCATATGCGACAAATAATTTATCTTTCCAATATTTAGGTATAGATTGAATCATATTCACTTTTTCTAGAATCCTATTAATTAAAACAAAACTTTTCCTTTATACTCTGACTTGTCTTGGCTTTCTATATCAGTAATATCAAAATCAAGCTCTAAAAAGCCCCTATGTTCTCTAGGGTAGGGAGCTACTTTATATATTGAGCTATCACTTATAACACTAAAATCTACTAAATCTAGAAGCTCCTTTCTGATATCTTCATTAGCAAGAAATATTCCTAATCTATATTCTCCTTCAACTAGTTTTAAATTTTTTATTACAATATTAATATTGTAATAAACTTCAGGCAAAATCAAATGTTGAATATCTGAACTTCTCAAATCTACTATGCCTATGCGAATGCCCATTGAAGAGTAAAGTAGTAATGATAAATCAGAAAGGTAAGTTTTCTGTAATGATGAGAATCTTAAAGTTATATTTAGTTTCTTACCACTAATTAAAGTTTGTGGTTTTGCTGAAAATTCATTCAGTATAAGGTTTTCACCAAACTTAACTCTATTTTTATTTAAATTTTCTTTACCTGTTTTAGTATTATTCAAATAATTATATATTTGCTGTGAAACTTCTCCTTGCCGTATTAATTTTCCCTTATCTAAGGAGATAGCCTCATTGCATAGAGTTTGTATTGCTGTCATATTATGACTAACAAAAATAACCGTCCTCCCCTCCCTCCCCACATCCTCCATCTTCCCCAAACACTTCTTCTGAAACTGTGCATCCCCCACAGCCAAAACTTCATCCACAACCAAAATCTCCGGCTCCAAATGCGCTGCCACCGCAAACGCCAACCTGACATACATCCCCGAAGAATACCGCTTCACTGGAGTATCTAAAAACTTCTCTACCTCAGCAAAAGCCACAATCTCATCAAACTTGCGCTTAATCTCCGCCTTACCCATCCCCAAAATCGCACCATTAAGATAAATATTCTCCCTACCAGTCAACTCCGGATGAAACCCCGTACCAACTTCCAACAAACTTGCAACCCGCCCTTTAATCGAAATCCGTCCCTCTGTTGGTTCAGTAATCCGGCTCAAAATCTTCAGCAGCGTCGATTTCCCCGCACCATTGCGCCCAATAATCCCAACTCTGTCACCTTGTTTAATTTCAAAAGACACATCCTTAAGCGCCCAAAACTCCTCAGTAGAATTTTGGATTTTGGATTTTGGATTTTGGATTAAGTTACTAAGTGATTTAACTTGATTGGCAATTACATCTCGTAAAGCTGTGTAGCGTTCTTGCTTTTGATGACCGATGATGTATTTTTTACCCAGGTTTTCAACGCGG
Organism: Cyanobacteria bacterium J06633_8; assembly: GCA_039820645.1. Classification (GTDB taxonomy): domain Bacteria; phylum Cyanobacteriota; class Cyanobacteriia; order Cyanobacteriales; family Nostocaceae; genus Rivularia. The sequence continues at coordinate 5,616 of JBCBPQ010000385.1, forward strand.
ATAACAGTGTCTGACATTTTAGGA
>JBCBPQ010000386.1:0-5497 GCA_039820645.1 Cyanobacteria bacterium J06633_8
CTACATATATACCAACTCCATCTCTGGAGAAAGCATTGAAGTTAGTAATACCACGGACGCTATAGAAAGTTGAGAGACGATTTGTTCCACTACCAAAAACTGAAAAGTTAGGGGTATTTTTCGCGACTTCCTCAAAAGATTGAACATCACCACTTTCTAGTTGATCCCTATCCAGAACAGTAATACTAATAGGTACATCTTGAAGATTCTCTGCTCTCTTTTGAGCCGTAACAATTAGTTCAATGACATCTTCTTCGTTCTGTTCTGCTGACTGGGGGGTTTCTTCTGGATTTTTCTCGGTTGCTGCTGGTGGTTGTTCTTCCGATGCTTGTTCCTGTTGTGTTGCTTGTGGTGAAGTAATTGATGGCTCAGTCGAAGATGTAACTGGAGTCAAACCAAAAATTAATCCTTGATTACTATCAAACAACTCTGCTTTTGGTATTCCGTTTTCACCAATGACTGTTACACGGATGGTGTCTGCATCTTGATTTATTACTGTTATTTCAGATATTCCTGCAACTGGTTTTTCTTGAGTAAATTTACTACCATTATTTAAACTTAGTTGAGCATTCTTGATATCAGCAATAAAATTATTACCCTGACTATTATTTGTAACTTGTAACTGTTTCCCCTGAGAAGTTTCTAAAATTAATTCTAATCCTTTATCAGTAGAATTAACTTTTATATTAGTTATTGTAACAATTTTTGTATTAGTAGATGCTTGCGCGAATAAAGAAGTCTCAGTTATTTCTCTTTTCTGGGAGTCTAAACCTGTAGTTTGAGACGATACTTCTGTACCTAAAACTACACTTGAACTTAGTACCCAAGCCGCACCTGATAATAATATCAAGCTTAATAATGGAGTCAATTTTCGATGAGCCAATCTATCTGAGTAGGTCATTATTGTTCCTGGCAAAAACTCTATTAATTGAATAATGATGTACAATTGATTACTGAGAATCTTTTTTAAGAAGATACATCAAATTTTAGAGGATTTGAAGGATAGTAACCTGTCCCAAACGGATTTTCTTATGTCCCAAACGGATTTTTTGCGGATGCTCAGGAAACGCTTCTGCTCCGGGGACTGAAACCAAAATGCTTCTTGAAAGCACGATGGAAAGAACTCGGACTTGCATATCCTACTCGTTGCGCGATCGCAGTTACGTTAAGAGTAGAATCTTCTAATAAAATTTTGGCTTTTTCTAAACGTTGCTGTTGTAAACAACCAAACACTGTTGTGCCAAAAACTTCTTGAAAACCCTGCTTTAATTTGTAGTCATTTAAACCAACAACACGAGCTAGATTTATCAGTGATGGTGGAGTTTCTAAATTATTAAAAAGAATTTCCCTAGCTTGATAAATTCGCTCTATATCCCCTGCTTTGATAACTCTAGAATTATTAATTTCTTCAATATCAGTAGATAATTGTTCCAGATATCCAGCTATTAATTCTAATGCTTTCCCTTCTAAATACAAACGTCTATTAGCTCCCCGGTAAGGACAACTAAACGCTTGATTAGCAGCAACTAACATGGTTGATGACATTTGTGCTGGTTGAAAATATTTTTTAGGGTATTTTCCTCGCAATATTTGTCGTAACTGAAGCGGTATCTCCCCAAAAGATTCATCAACAAAACTAGAGAGTATTTCTGGGGTAATATTAATTGTTATCAAGGTAATTTGTCCCTTTGGTTGGGCTGCTATTCCTGAAAAACTTGGTACAAAAGCTAACCTACTTTGCCCAGCACCGAATATAAATTCTTCATTACATTGATGCATGGTAATTTGTTCTTGTCCTGCTAACCAAAAGTCGCAAGAAAACATTGGTTGCATTTGATAGTCAGTTAAAAACCGAATCGGTTCTTGGTTAGTATGATTGTGCAGCAATAATTCCAAACCAGGGCGTAATTCCAATCGTCGTACCGTTCCATCCATTAACTGGGGTGGAAGTTGCCAAATTTGCTCATTTTTATCTTGCTCATAAGTAGCACCCAGGGAATTTCCAACCGTATGACAGAGTTCTTGTATATTCTGAAATGAAAGGCTGAGTTCCATAAGTAAATTCGCTGATTTTCAGGAATTGTAATATGAGACCAGTGATTAAGGGGGAATTACGCTTGAAAATTTAATCTTTACATTCGCATACTTATCTAAACTATAAGTTTCTCTAATAACGCTTATCGGATTACCCATAAAAATTTCTGCTTTACTCCCTCTCTCAATTCGATAGGTTTTTAACTACTGAAGTTGATATCTAGTAACAATAGTTACTCTCTTCCTCCCATTAGAACTTGGTTTCAGTTTCCACTTACGAGCTATTCTTAAATGGTGCTTATCCAATTTGCTATTCCCACTACCACTAATTAACTGTACGTTAGTAACATTACCTGCGGCATCAGCATTTACAGACACCGTGATACTCCCTTCAACACTTCTTTTTCTAGCCCAAGAAGGATATTTCCTGTCACAACGACGACAAGCTGCTCGTCCGTCACCGTCACCAATTGAATCACCACTACTGTTGCTCCCGTTATTACCAGTTCCATTGTCGTTAGTATTAGTCGGTGCAGTTGCAGCACTACCACTAAAAATTCTCCGTCTTCTTCTGGGAGCATTGTCACCAATTCCACCAATATTAGAAGTGTCGGGTGAAGATGGTGCTAGTGGTTTTACAGGTGTCGAAAAACTTCTTGCTGTTCTTCTAGAATTTCTTTCTTGAATCAGCAAATCTTTCAAGCCTTCGTCTGGTGTTGCTAAATTCTGTGTTGGTGGTTCTATGGGAGGATTCACCGGAGTTGAAAATTCCCGTTGTGTTCTTCTAGAATTTCTTTCTTGAACCAGCAAATCTTTCAAGCCTTCGTCTGGTGTTGCTAAATTCTGTGTTGGTGGTTCTATGGGAGGATTCACCGGAGTTGAAAAATCCCGTTGTCTTCTTCTAGAATCTCTTTCTTGAGCAAGTAAATCTTTCAAACCTTCATCTGGTTTTGCTGAGTTTTGTGTTGGTGGTTCTATGGGAGGATTCACCGGAGTTGAAAAATCCCGTTGTCTTCTTCTAGAATCTCTTTCTTGAGCAAGTAAATCTTTCAACTCTTGGGAAGGTTCTTGAACTGGTTTTGGGGGTTCTACAGGAGTCGAAAATCTTCTTGCAGTTCTTTTAATTTCTGGTTCCGGTTTTTGTTTTGGAATAACTGGTTTTTCTCTTACAGCTACAGTCGGAGCAGAAGGTAAAACTGGTGATACTGGTTCAATTGGCTTAAATTGTTTAAATGGTTTAAAGTTTGGTTTAGGAAGCGGTTTTGCAACAGATGGTGGTTGTGGAGCAACTCTAGGTTGTGTCGGTATCGCTTGATAATTAGATAAAGCAGGACTTCCACCACTAATTTGAGACTGGCTGAGAATGCTGTCTAAATTAGGTTGAATTTTGGAAGTGTCAATAATTGGTTGTTTTATTTGAGGTTTTGGTTCCGGTTTTTCTAACTTTGGCTCTATCTTTTTTGGTTCTGGTTTTAGCTTCGGTTTAACTTTTTCTTTTGATTCTGGTTCAATCTCTTCTATAGGAGTATCGAGAAGAGTTATTTCAACCGGTTCCTCTTCAATCGACGGTACTCTATTCAGTAAATATTTACCAATACCAGAAGCCAATAATGCTAAGTGGAATATTAGGGAGCCAGTTAAACTGCAAGCTATAAAAATTTCTAGAGCTTTAGATTCTCTTTCCCGCTCTTTTAGCGCTGCACTTGCAAAGCTCATGGTTTCAAAAATAATTAAGATATATTTTCATTAATTTAAAATTTTAGAAAGAATAAGTATAAAAGTCAATCAATTATTACTAATTATTTATTACAAAGATATTCTAATTATTTAAAAAAATTTACATATATGTAGAAGTTGGAATTATATTGTTACAGTAAATACTTTTTCTGAGATGAAAACCCTGAAAGTATTGATTTGAGATGACTTATGCAACTCATAACATTTGTATATTCATTCAGCCGCTATACCTATTTTAAAAGTAAAGATATCTTTAGACTGCATTTTTTATTGATTTTATATACATAATAGTGATTGACATCTATTGTCAATTGTTTTAATTTGGACAGAGAATTCCTATTATCTGCATATATTGCTGATATCAGTATTTTCATTCATGTATTTGAGAGCTATAGATGGGCATAAATAATGTATTCTCGGCAGGCGGGATAGTGATGATACCGCTGCTAGGGTTTTCCATATTGGCATTGGCACTGATTGTAGAAAGAATAAGCTTCTGGGCAAAGATAAATAATCGTCAGACTAAAGTAGTTCGAGATGTTTTAAATCTCTATCGTCGCAATAATGTTGTAGGTGCAATTGATGGATTGCGGAAGAATATAGATTTACCTATCCCTCGGATGTTTCTTACTGCTTTAGAATTAGAAGAACCGACTCCGGAGGAATTTCGTTTGGCATTGGAAAGTGAAGCACAAGCAGAAATTCCCTTGCTCAAGCGCTTCCAAAATATATTCGATACTATAATCTCCCTGGCACCGTTATTAGGTCTTCTCGGTACTGTATTAGGATTAATTGCTTCCTTTGCTTCTTTGAATCTTGGTGATGTCGGAGCTTCCCAAACAGCTAATGTAACCAGTGGTATTAGTGAAGCGTTGGTTTCCACTGCAGCAGGATTAGTCGTTGCGATTTTCACCTTGTTATTTGCCAATACCTTTCGAGGAATGTACCAAAGACAAATGGCACTGATTCAAGAATATGGTGGAGAATTAGAATTGCTTTACCGTCGTCGTTACGAAGGGAAAACAAAAGATTATGCGTCTACCAAATGAAACGGATACGCCAGCGCAGATTAATATAGTCCCAATGATAGATGTTATATTTGCAATTTTGACGTTTTTTGTGATGTCAACTTTGTTTCTAACTCGTCAAGAAGGATTACCAGTCAACTTACCTCAAGCATCTTCCGCTGGGAGGGCAACTCAACCAGCAAAGATTACCTTAACTGTAGATAAAGTAGGGAACTTGTTTCTAAATAAGCAACCAATTACTTTGGATAATTTAGAAGCAGGTGTGAAAGAAAAAGTAAAACCCGAAGAACCTTTAATGGTGGTATTGAATGCAGATGAAGGGGTAAATCACGGGAAAATTGTCGCAGTTATGGATAAAGTTAGACAGGTAAAAGGTGCAAGATTGGCTATAGCAACTCGTAGAAAATAATTTGGCTTGGCATAAATACGGGATGAATTAGAACCTTCAAATACTATTATTTCATTAAAAATTAAGCAAAATCATCCCATAAATTATCAACACCAATAATTTAAATAGTGCTTGATTATCAGTTTTTTTGATTTTATATGCATTTGTGTATTCACATATCTTGCACCTTGCTCAATTTCGCTCAAAGAAACCCGGTTTCTTTACGATTTCACAACGAGATATTCATGCTTTAACAAATTATTCCGGGTTTCTTTGAGCGAAATTGAGCAAGGTGCAAGATATGTGAATA
>JBCBPQ010000387.1:0-5488 GCA_039820645.1 Cyanobacteria bacterium J06633_8
AGAGTGCAGTCCGGCGAGATTGTATTTTATCGGAAAAAGTACGGGTTTAATTTGTAGTTAATTAATAATCGTTTATTTTTCCGGCGGATGTTGTGGAACCAACCTTTGTTGCTGTCATTATTATTGTTTTAGTTTTAACTTCAGTTTTTGCCTATCTAGAGTGGCAGCAGAATAAAGAAAGGCAAAAAGCTTACCAAACTTGGGCGCATTCATACAATTGGGATTACAATCCGAATCACGACCGTGAAACCTATCGTCGTTATTCACACTTTCGTCAATTGCAAAAAGGTTCAAATCGCTATGCGTTTGACGTTCTTGAAGGAACATGGAATAGATATCCATTTCTTTCTTTTAATTTTCGCTATTCAACAAATAGCAATAAAAATACTAATATTCATTATTTTGGAGTAGTAATGATTCAGATTGAGCAATATGTTCCTGAACTTGTTATACGTCCAAAAAACTTTTTTGAACAAGTTGGAAATGCTTTGGGTTTTAAAGATAAAAATTTTGAATCTGTAGAATTTTCTGAACGTTTTATCGTGCGCTGTACGGATGAATATTTTGCTTACGATTTTTGTCATCCAAGAATGATGGAATATCTTTTATCAATACCAAATATAGGACTTGAACTGAATGAGAATATGCTTATCCTAATCAATTATCAAGGAATAATGAATCCTCACAAGGTTGAAGAAAGTTTAAATCAATTGATAAAGTTGCGACAATTAATGTTAAAACATTAATTTATAAATTGAAGAACCTGCGTAATATAAAAAGCTAATTAATGAATGTAGTAAAACGATATATTTTATATTAAATTTTGAGAATATTCCTATGTTTACAGCTTCTTTTCTTTTGCAAAAAGTTACTTTTATTTTTTTTATGAGTCTTAGTCGAAGATTTAATGAAGCGTGCAGACAGACCTCTGTGGGGAGCCGGAATCAAGATGACAATTGCATTGCTTTTACAAGCGCGTAACTGTGTTATTTCTTGCTGATAGAACGAGAGACGAATAATTAAATACCTAAGCTTGGTTATTTTACCGGGTGATAAAGTTTATCTTTTTCACTAAATCGCCACATATATTTGCTTCTATCTCGTTCTTTACTCCATTCTTCAAACTCTTTTTTATCAAGGGTTTGTTGCTTTTCTTGTAGCGTCGGGATATTAACGTTAAGTCGTAGTGCTAGCTTTTCTTCATCAAGGGCTTCTATTTGGGCTGGCTTTCCGCTTTGGTTGTAGGGATTGCCAGAATTTTTGTATCGTCTTCCATAATTTGATGCGCCACCATTACGAGAAATAGCGCTTATTGCTCCTTCTAATTTTGCGATCGCATGGCTAAATGTTTCAAGTTTTTCTTCAATTTTGGTTAATCTTCCTTCAGTATGAGAATTTATGGGGGCGCTCTCAGTTTGGGTTGTTTTGCCCCGTTCGTTGGTGTTGCTCCACAGTTGCTGCAAGTTTTCTTCTACTTTCTGCAAGCGGATTTCTGTACTCACTTCTACACCCGGCGCGTCTTCTAAAATTTGGTGTAGCCCTTGAATTACTAAATCCGTCGCTGTAGTGCCTCGTTCCTTTGCAGCTTCTCGAAGCGCATCGGCTAAGGGTTTGGGGAGTTTGAAGTTAATTGATTCACGTTCCACTCGCATTGTTTCTACACCCGGATATGTACGACTCCTGTAGGTAGAATACAGCTTTTGGATGACGTGGAGAAACAATAAACGTGATTTTTCTTTAAGCAACGATATTTACCGAAAGTGGTGGGATTAAATACCTTTCTTTGTAAAAAAAATTAATAGTAAGTTTCTTAAACAACCTTCTCCTTCCTAAAAACATTTGCATCATGATAATCAAAGTAATTAGCATCTAACCGTTCGGGGTAGTTTATCCATCATGGCTAGAAAATCGTTAGGCTTTAAGGAACTGCTTGCAGAAGAAAAAGCATCCCAAGATAAGTTTTATATGGTGGAAAAAATCAAGCGACAGTCATGCTCAGGTGATTATGGGGGAATGGTTAAAGATGTAATCATTGAACCAGAGGGACATGAAAAAATGTCCGATGTTTTAAATGAGTTTATTGAACCTTACTTAGAAACGGTAAACAACATTTCCGACTATAAGTCTTTAGTAATGATGAGTATAATTGCTTGGAATGCATCATTATTACCTATAGATAAACAAGAGGAAGCGCTAGAATTAATGACTTCTGAATTATTCGCTAAAGCTCCAGCAGAAGTTAAGAACGATATGCGCTCAATAATCAATAAATTAATTACCCGCAAAAATAAATATTTCTCTTCTATTAAACGGTTTATCTTCGATTATACCGCCAGAGATACTGGTAGAGGTTATCACTTATCGGTTGTTTCTTCTTTAATCGATGATGAAAATAAAAATTAAGTAGTAACTTGTATTAATTGAGAAAAGCAATTGCGTGTAACGCAGTTTTTAGTTGACAGAACGCACTGCCATACCAATTGCTTTTAGAATTGATGTAAGGGAGTAACAAGTAAGTAATTAAAAACTTTCTTCTAAACAATCAATTAACTTTTGCGGTAAAGAAGCTGCCCAACCAACGGCGATTTCATTGTCTAAATTTATGACCACACTGAGGGCAAAAACCAGTAAACATTGGGTGTGAATCGAGTAGTTCTAGCTTTTCTTCTTTAATCCAAAGTTGTGGGGGTTGAGTTATTTCTTCACCGTTGTAGTATGTTCGCTTAATATGTAGTTCGCCATCAATATATCTTGCCCCTTCTGGTTCCCACAGTTCCAGGGGGTCTGCGTTGGGGTCTTCTCGAAAATCCAAACAGCTGTCGTCATTAACTCCTTCTGGGTGAACGGCACATACCAAGTGGGGGTCATGGGCATATAAAAAACATTTGGAACATTCTGGAAGTTTGGGCATAGTAACAGTACGAATATACTTAACTTTAGATTGCCCTAAAATCAATGCGAATTTATCAAAAAGTTATTCATCTTTAACTTGAAGCTGACGCACCCACAACTAAGCCAGCTTTTTTAATACTTTATAGATTGTTTGTCTTTGCTACTCCTGCGCTAACTTATTCAAAATGTTGCGGACATGAGTTTTTACAGTTCCCACCGTAATGTAAAGTCTTTCTGCAATCACGGCATTGCTACAACCTTCTACAATTAACTGCAATACTTCTAATTCCTTTTCAGTAAGATTATAGGGGTCAATTATTTCTTTATTTTCTTCAATAGGATTGATAAACTTAGATTTTGAAGCAAATTGATTAGTTTCGGGTTCGGTTGTAACTGTTGGCGAGTTTTGTTGGGTTTCTTGCAACACGATACGAGCAATTGCTGGGTCAATCCAAGCATTACCGTTATGAGTATGTTGCACGGCTTCAACCAAGTTATCATATTTATCTTTTATGCAATAAGAATCTGCACCAGCCTCAAGAGCAGCCAGAACAGTTTCTTTACTATCACGTAAAGTTAAAACCAGGATTTTAGTTAATAATTTCGGATTTTGTGATTTAACTTCTTTAATTAATTCAATCCCGCTTTTGTCGGGTAAACCAATATCTACAATTGCTACATCTGGTTGCAGTGTTTTTAATATTTGTAGTCCATCGTTAGCATTCGCAGCTTCTCCTACTAATTCAAAATCAACATTACGTCCTAAAGCCGTCCGAATACCCAAGCGGGTAAGGTCGTGGTCTTCAATCAAAGCAACGCGAATTTTAGTCATGGTAGGTTTTGCTATTTCATCACGATTGGGTGTTGATGATTGTTACATCATTGATATTTTAGATAACAATATTACTACTACGGTGTTGAATGACCCTTTCTATGAGATGAAAGCGATAAAAACTTGTTGAAACTTACCCAAATTCCTATCAGGGATTGAAGCGTGCTTTTCTGCCAAGGGATATAAACTAAGGAGTAAAGTTGTTAACAAGTTTAAATCAAGAACATTCCGCAGTGATGGAACTTTCTTTACTCTGTTGGATAGTACTTACCTAATTTGGTGCGATGCGTGTGGTGGAAATCTTTCTCGTAAAATTTGATGATTATGTTTAAACCGTATAAAAAATTTAATGTCAAGGTAGTGGAAATTGAGCGAGATGATGAAGGCAATATTATTGAATAATCATACCTTGCTAAAATAAATTAATTGTTGTATGTTTTTACACGTAAGCTTTAATTTTTGACGGCTCGAAGCGGGAGCGAAATCCTGGGGGGTTCCGTCAAAAACGCCAGAACCTTGACAAGTTAATAGTTACAGCGTTTATTGAATCGCGATAAATGAGAATTTGTATCAATAAGAGCGGCTGAAATGGACTTATTTTTTAGACCCGTCAAAAGTCGGTTCAGAAAGCTTGCTCTGTAACGGTTTTAAGAGCCAGAGTTTCTAACTCCTATTCCCCAACTCGGGGATTGAAACACTTACAAACCAGACATGGTGCAATTCCTTGAGGAGTTTCTAACTCCTATTCCCCAACTCGGGGATTGAAACTTGCGTAAGAAACTAAAACTCTTGCAGAGCCAACTGTTTCTAACTCCTATTCCCCAACTCGGGGATTGAAACATCAGCATCGAGATATAGATCGGGATGGCACTCTAAAGTTTCTAACTCCTATTCCCCAACTCGGGGATTGAAACGCTAAATCCCCTTCCCGTAGCACATCGCCAATTTTAGTTTCTAACTCCTATTCCCCAACTCGGGGATTGAAACAATAAACTCGTTTCTCATTTCCTCATCTTGCTTAGGTTTCTAACTCCTATTCCCCAACTCGGGGATTGGTGCGACTATCAGTCGCTCACAAGAGTGAGTAGCTCGTAACTACTCCTGGTTAATGTCTGACCAGTACCTGCCCGAAGGGGCATCACGGGTAACTATGATGTCTCAGAGCTAGAGGGAAATGCGTAAAATCTACTAGCCGAAGAGTGGACGCAGCGCTAGGGTAAAACCATTTTTGGGTTAACGAAAGTGAATCTTTGATGAGGCACCGTGATGAGGAATTATCGAAACGGCTGACACGATAAATGGAGTTAGATATTTCGCCCTGTCCTCGGAATATAAGGCATCAAACAACTTCCGGTGTATAGAAGGAACCCACAATGATTGCATCTCTTGTGTGTGATATGAAGGAACCCCAATGAGGTCTTACAACTAGAAACGACGTTGTGAGTAGGGATTGGAGCAATCCGATTTTTAATCCCCCAGTGGGTGTAAGACGCTACAAGAAGCGAATGCTGCCATACCCAACGGTAAACAGGAAATCATAACTGGGCAGATAGGTTTTATTAAACTGACTTGAAAGAGTGCTGACGTGTAGCGAGTGAATCCCTTGAATTCGGGAGCAACAAGGAAAGTTAACTTTTCGGGAAAAGTTATGGTGCAATTAAAAATTGTGAACGTAACCGAGAGGGCTACCGACTGGAACAGCATTAAGTGGAAAGATGCGAACCGGGTAGTCACCAGACTTAGACAAAGAATTTTCAAGGCAAC
>JBCBPQ010000388.1:0-5486 GCA_039820645.1 Cyanobacteria bacterium J06633_8
AACAGTTAACAGTGAACAGTGAACAGTTAACAGTGAACAGTGAACAGTTAACAGTGAACAGTGAACAGTGAACAGTGAACAGTTAACAGTGAACTGTTATTTCCGGCTTATGGTGGGAAACCTGGGATCGGGATGATACAACTGGTAACTGATGATCTAGACCCTCTGGGTGAACAAGTGTTAACTGTTCACTGTTCACTGTTAACTGTTCACTGTTCACTGTTCACTGTTCACTGTTTTAACAACCGAGGGTAAGGCAAATTGTACTTAAAAAATACTCGTTTTGCTCTTTTTGTCAAGTCGGTTTTGTAAATAAATTCGTCTCGTGCATCTAAAGGATAACTTTTCAATTGGAATAAGGTACCCCAGTTTTTTTCTTCTATAACTACTAGAATGGGAAGTTTTAAATAAGTATATTTACTCGTATATGCCACTCTATATAGTATTTTAGTGACAATATCTGTATCTACTTCATGGGCAAAGTAAAACTCCGTAATAACTTGGGCTTCTAACTCGCCCATGTTGGCATTTGATACAGGATTTGTCCAGATTTTATTGTGAGGTATTGTTACAACATTGTCTTCTGGGGTTTGTAAACGAATTCCTCTAAGTCCATAGCTTCTTACCTCCCCGTAAAAATCTTCAATTTGAACGCGATCGCCAACCCGGTAAGGTGCTTCAAATAAGCCGATGATTCCGGCGATAATGGAGCTGACGTAGTCTTTGAAAGCAAAGCCCAAAGCGACTGCTACTGTACCGGTAACTGCAAATAAGTTGTCTCGGGATAAATTTAAAAATAAGTTCATTAAGAAGATAATGGTTGTAGTTAAAACCATCATTCTTGCAAAAGGCAGAAATTGTTTAATTCGCAGTCGCCATTCTTTTGCAGCTTGTTCGGATAGCCAAATGACTAATTTGTCAACTACCTGGATAGTGATATAAGAAATAGCAACAACAATCAGCCCTTGACTAATTTTCCAAATTGTAATTTCTGTAATAATTTGTTTAGTTTGTTCTGCGGTTTCTTTAGCTACCTCATCAGTTGATTGAGCAAAAAGCAGTGGGTAATGGGTAATTGGTAACAGGTAATTGGTAACGAGTAATTGGTAATTAGAAGATACAAAAGTGTACAACATTAAAACATTAGTTATATAAGTGGTTGCGTAACTATTAAATAAATTATTGTTTTAGTTGAATATAATATATTAAAATTTATTGAGTTTATTTCAATTACCCATTACCAATTACCAATGCCCAATGCCCAATGCCCTATTACCAATTACAAATTAATCAGATTCATAAATAATAAAATTATTATTCGATAATTCATGTTTAATACGAGGATAATGAATTGGGTTAATAGTTAGTATACCGTTGTTCTGGTCAATTAAACCTTTACGAAGCAACATTTGTATTCTGCCTTTGACGAAAGATTTTTCGTCTCCCAAACTTTGACTGAGTGCATTTAATGTTAAATCGCCATGTAATAATAACGAATATAAAATATAGTGTTCGTCAGCATCCAAGCGCGGTAAATTAGGTAAATCTGGATTTTGCGCTTCTAAAATTTCTTGTGTTTGTTCTTCTTTATCATCTGCTTCTTTAGACTCATAACAAATGGAACGTAAAAAAACTTGTACGGCTATAGTGTTAACACCTTCACTTACAGAAGCCAATCTCCGGAAATACCTATTTTGATAAGTTTCATTTTCTTCTGAGTTTGAAAAATCAATATTAGACTTAGCAAAAGTAATATCAAACTTAGAAATAATCGGTTCCAACCACTCTTCTAATTGTTCTTCTGTAAGTTTGGGTAATTCTAAAGATTCACCGCAATAAGCTTTAAAATTAGACACGTGGTTAAGGTATTCCCAAGCAACTTTACCTGCACCAATTACCCAAAATCGAGAGTCATCTTGAAGCAGCACCTCTTGTAAATAATCGATTCCTTCCAAGCCATCAACGCAACGCAAAAAACACCAACTTAAATTAGGAATAACAACTATTTCTGGTTGGTTGCATTCTGCTGCCACTATTCCTCTACCAAGTTGCTGCTGTAATCTGGTTTTGATACTTTCAACTTCTTGTGGTCTACTTATCCACTGTAGAGGCAGTAGTTTGATTTGCCTTTCTAATGCCCAATCTTGCAAACTTTCAGTTAATATGCGCGATACAGTTGTTACCGGAGAACTTAAAATTACCAAGGAATTATCAGCCACTTCGGGATTATCGCGCCATTTTTCAAAAGCTTTATCTAAAGTTGACTCAATCGCTTCTAAATCTGGATTATCAATAGGTAGCTTATCCATAGCTGCTAGCAACTTGGATGAAAGAGAAGGTGGTAATTCAGTTAAAGACTTCTCAGATTCTTGCGTTTCTTGCTCATCAGTAGAAAACCTGGACAGCAAAGAATTACGATTTTCAGCCAACCAGGTTTGAAATTGATTAAAAAGTGTAGCCATTCCAGCTATTGTTCCAGCTTGGTTATGAGTATATTACCTTAACGAGGGAGTAGCCAGTAATCAGTAATGAGTAATGAGTCAGGAGTTAATAATTATCTTCCGCTGTTCCTCAAAGCTGAGAATGATGTAAAAATCGAGAAAATTCTTCCGCAGTCATTTCCTGTGATTCTTCAAGATTTTCTCTTTCCAACCTCTCGCTTTCAGTTTCGTAGTAGCGCATTTCTCCTTTGGCGCTGCGGGTTTGAATGATTTTTAAACGGGGAATACGACGTTGTTCGTAATTATCTAAAGCTTCAATAATATTAGATGAATTTGATAAGCAGTCTGCTAGTACCCAAGCATCTTCAAAGCTACTGTTTGCTCCTTGCCCCAAAGATGGAGACATTGGATGTGCTGCATCACCTAATAACGTTACTCTACCTTGACTCCAGTTCTCTAGGGGTAAGCGATCGCAAATTGCCCTTTCCAAAATTCTCTCAGATGGAGTTGCTTCTACTAAAGCACGTAAAGGTTTTCCCCACTCAGCGATTTGATCCAAAATGAGAGATTTGACTTCATCTTTATTTGCACAAAGAGACAATTCTGACGATGGTTGACGATAAACCCAAGCAATATCTTCATCACCAACATTTAATAAATACATCAATTGTCTATATCCCCTAACAAAACCGAATTCGTCTTTGTTTAATAATTGTTGGTTACATTCGACGACAGCACCCCAAGCCATACTATTTAAAAAACGAGGTTCGCCATCTGCAATTAAATTTGCTCTAACCGCAGATTTTATGCCATCCGCACCAATTAACAAATCCCCACGAACTGTTTCTTGATTATCAAAATGTATATCTACACCTTCATCATCTTGGGAAAAGCCAGTACAGCGATGATTGAGATGAATAATATTTGTAGGTAGTTTCGATAATAGAACTTGCTGCAATCGGTACCACCAAACTGTTATTAAAGGAAAGCCATACTTATCTTCAAATCTATTAGCTGGATTAGTACGAATAGTTTCACCCTGGGTATTTTTGAAAACCATCTCTTTCACTTTACACCCAGAATTTTTAATTTCTTCAACTATCCCAGGTTGGATATTATCCAAACTCTTCAAACCATTTGGTAGCAAACCCAAACCACTACCTACAGGAAGAAAATCTTGTGCTTTCTCGTAAACTTGGACGTTATAGCCTTTTTTATATAGCGCAACAGCACAAGCCAAACCTCCCAAACCAGCACCGATGATAGCGATTTGAATGTTATTCATGATAAATCGTGAACAGTGAACAGTGAACAGTGAACAGTTAGCAGTACCATGACAGTGAACAGTACCACGACAGTTAAAATTTATCAATTCCTTATAACAACTAACAACTAACAACTAACAACTAACAACTAACAACTAACCACTAAAAACATCAATTTCATACATTAAATCACCAATGCCAAATTTTTTATCTAAGTCCCGTTATTACTATATAAAAAAACCTGTAACAACTAGTTGTTACAGGTTCAGGGGAAATAATTTTATTCAAGACTAAAAGTCGGGAAACTTAAAAATTAAGCAAAGACAACGCTAGTATCAACATCCAAACCAGTTACACCAGTAACAATTGCTAATGTGTTACCACCAAAACCAATTTCGGTATTACCATCCATTTCATTTAGCGTTAAAGTATTTGCATCAATACCCAAACTTGCACTACCCAAGATACCAATTACATCAGTACCAATCTCGAAATCAACGATGGTATTTGCAGCTTCGGGAATTTCTGTGCTAACAATCCAGAATTGGTCAGCACCTTCGCCACCGGATAGGATATTATCGCCACCGGATTGTACGAAGAATCTATCATCACCTTCACCACCCAAAGCACGGTCATTCATTCCGAGTAAGAAGGTATCATCACCAGCACCACCGGACATACGGTTTCTACCAGTGCCGTCGGTAGCATCAAATTCGTCATTACCAGCGCTACCGAATACTCTATCTCTGTGGCTGACAAAGATAGTATCATTACCGGTACCACTATTAACGCGGTTGTTACTTCCACCACCAAAGGCTAAATCAACTTCGTCTGCATCAGCACCAGTAAAGACGATATCGTTGATTGCATCAAAGCCATCAACACCAGCAATCAATGTATCTTCATCTGGGGTTCCAGAAACTAACTTTTGTGCTGCTTCCTCTGCTTCTACACCAAATAAAGTTTTATACATCAAACGATACATATCGGTGTTATCAGCAGTAGCGGGTAGCATGTCGGCATTCATCCCATGAGCTTTAGTGACGATGTTACCAGCATAGTCGGGAGTACCAGCATAACTAATACCAAACTCATATGTAGTTCCTTCTGCTGAAGGATTGGTAGCAGCAGCAGAAACAAATGGTTCTGTATTGGCACCATTTTGTCCATCTAAGGGTACTTGTACTGCATCGGAACGGTCAGCTAATGTGGGGTTAACTCCGACAGTACCGACAGTATCACCGGTTTTGTCATCAATTTGTAAATTACCTGCATTACTATCCGCAGCAGTCAATAATAAGGTGTTGGGGTCCTCATTTTCAATGTAGTCCATTGCAACCCCAATTGCTGCATCAGCACGCAACACGGCTTCGATTGCACCACGTGAATTATTATTGTTGGGGAAGTTATCGGTACCTTCTTCTTCCAATACCACCATGAAGCCATCTTCGTCTTGGGAAACAATCGGTAAAGCAGCTTCCAACATTTCTGCTACGGTGGGTGGATTTTCATTTCCGGGTTGTCCGTAATTTTCCAATCCTACTGCGATATTAGCTTCTTCAGTAGTATCGTTATAGGTATCTTCGGCTGCAAATATACCTAGAAGTTTTTCTGTACCCTCGGGAACATTTTGTAATTGTTCGCGGGTATAAACAACGGTATAGCCGTCTGCTTCAGCTTCTTCAATTAAATTCCGTCCGTCAGTACGGATACCTTCTTCTCCGAAAAATCCGATAGTACCTTCAGGTAGGTAGTGTTTTTCACCACCACCCAAAATCAC
>JBCBPQ010000389.1:0-5455 GCA_039820645.1 Cyanobacteria bacterium J06633_8
CAATTCAAAAAAGATATCGAATTATTTTGTGTGCATCAAAAAACGAGGAGTTACTTGAAGACGTAGACCTTGAACCTGCATTGGTTCTTTGTCGCTGTTCTGTGCGGGGACATCTTTAATCAAATTCCACTGCCCAAACTTCAGCAGTTGAGTTAATTTCTTTGATTCCACAAGCAACTCCACCACCACCTGCGAATAATTCCACTATTTGCACTGCTAAAACTCCTGTAATTTTTGAATATACAACGTTATGCAGCAGGTATGGTTAATTGTTCGGGTGCATTGACAATCCTTGACTCAACCTGCTCCTTCAATCTGTTGGGAATCCAATCAAAATCACTGCGATCGCCAGTGCTTTCAATATGCTTAACTAACAAATCAGCAAAGCGAGTATTGTGTAAATCGCTGAAGATTTCGCCTTGTCTTGGGGTTTTAGGCATCAATTGAATTGTTCTGAAGAAATTAGTATCTCTTCTAGCTACTTCCCGAATCTGTTCCCAGCTTAACTCTGCCCTAGCTTTCTTGCTTTTAACCAAGCCTTTCAAAAACTCTTCTATTTCTTGTTCGTTACAGCTTGTGGATTCCTCGATAGTCATCTTTTCAGCTTTTGGTTCCACTGGGACTTGTTTTTCATCTTTAGTCTCTCCCTCTGCAACTAATGTTAAATTTTTAGCTAAGAAGGCAAAGATTCCTTCAGGAGTTGCCACCTTAAATAAAGAAAACTCAATCTCTACAATTCGTCCAACTTGACCTGTGAAAGACTCTCCAACGACTTTTACTATATCTCCGACTCTAAATTTTGTGGGTTTATCGTTATCTGGACTTACATCAACCCCCGTGGATGCTTGTTCTCCCTGTGGTTCTTCTACTGGTGTTTGTTCTTTGACTTGTTCATAGTTCTCATCCTCACCGAACCTTACTTTTAAAAGTTTTATATCGCCCATAGCATCCAAATACTTACATTGGTACTCATGACATCTATCAGCTAAAGTTTCTCTCTCATCTCGGAGCTTTTGAATATCGGGATTGACTATAGTTTCCTCGACTTGCTTTTTCAAAGCTTTATTCTCCTGCTCCATTGTGAAAAATTTCTTTGAAACTTCTTCGATTTTGTCAGCGAACATAGTCCGCTCCTTTTTTAAATCTTGTTGTAATTTTGCAACTTGGTCAGTTTTAGACAACTCTTCTAATCTTGTTTTTAAGTTTTGAATCTCCTGCTTTAACTCTTCATTTTCTTTTTCAAGCCTGCTGTTATCTTCAGTATTTGTTTGGATAGTGACGGGTTCTACAATACCTACTGCATCAACGACTTTGTTCTGCCACATTATCAACTCTTCTTCGGTTACAGACAATTCCTGCAACTGATTGTGAGTATCTGTAATCGCATTCAAGGCTGCATCTGCAACATTGCTAACCTCTCTCATCTTTTCAGCTTCAGCCTGCAATGCTTGAATTTGGCTTTCAATTTTTGTTAAGCGGGGAAATGCGAACATGATGAAATCTCCTATTATCTGTGAATAAATGAATAAAAACTTTGCTATGAGAGCATTTGGTTTACGAAAGTATGAGTAATTCTTCTTCTGGGGTAAAAACTAACAAGCTTCGATTAGTTTTAAGGTTTAAAATCTTCAACCAATCCTCATCTACGCTCAAAACTTCACACAATTCGCCTTCATACTTTACTTTTTGACCTTTTTTGAATTTTTGCTGCTCAAATTCTCTTACTAACTCATTGAATTGGTCGCGAATAAAATCGGGGACTAATTCTAAATCTGTACGCTCGCCCGTCAACTCAACGTGGTCAAAGAGTAGCTGAGCTAACATCCCGTCATACAATTCGTCAGCGATGCATTTTTGTTCGGGCGTTTTTCGGCATTGCTCGATTTTTTTGAGTATCTCGGAGGGACTGCCCAATTCATCTTTGACTTTCTGCCAGGTGACATGATTTTTTACAATGGAGTTGTTAGCCAAGCTAAACAGGAATTGTTCGGCTGGATTTATTTCTTGCCAGTCAGTTAGTAAATCTCTCAACTCTTCTTCAGTCAATCTTTGCGATTGCTGAGGTTCCACCAATTCACTTGGCTGAGGATTTTCAAGCTGAGTTGCCACTGGTTCTGTAACTTCAGGCTTAGACTGCTCTGGCACGTTTTCAGACTGAGTTGCCACTTCTTCTGTATCCACTGACTGAAATTGTGATGATAGAACAGGTTTACTAAAGCCTACTCCAGTGAGAATCGGAACACTGCGGTGAGAGAGCGAACAGTAGCGAGTCCCTCTTTTAGCTTGGGGGAAGAGTTGAGAAATACGAGCAATGACCTGGTTAAGTCCTTTAACATTCTTATCACCAGGCTTTGCTTGGTCAATCCATTGACGCTTACCATTCTCAGCAATGTTTAAAGTACCCTGGTCAATGTACCACTGTTCCAAAACCTGCCAGATTTCCTTGGCTGTCAATTCTTGTCCGGCGATTGCCTCCAAACCAACATCCTCACAAAATTGGAATAAATGATTATTGGCTTTCTGAATATCCTTGAATGCATCTTCAGTACATTCGTAATCAATACCGTCAGCACACAAATCGACTAACGCTTTGAGCATTCTGTTTAAAAATGCTGGTGCTACTTCTGTACGAATAAAATCCGGGTCGTATGCAAAACGCGGGTCAGCTAACAACTCATTAGAATTGTTTGGGTCAGGCTTACTCTTAAAGGTTTTGCGGAATTGCAAGACGGCTATGCGGTCTAAAATCGCCTGCATTGTTCCTTGTAAACTGGGAGCTTCATTGACGTTAAATAACCCAGTTGCCTTTGGGGTAAATTCAATGTGGTCTTTACCCTTCCTTTCGGCGTGTAACTTGTTACCAGTGACGAATAATTTTAGCGCCTGGATTTTATCCAATCGGCTAGTTTGGGGATTTTCAGAAGCCCAATTTATTCTACTCGCCATCAATGGAGCCAAACTAAATTTACGCCCATCGTCGTAATTGGCGAAATCAGCCAAGGAACAAGAGGTCATCCCCTCATTACCCCAAATAGTGCTAACCACTTCACGCAAAGAATCCTTACCATTGCTACCTAATCCAGAGAGCAACAGTACCTTAACTTCCCTACCGCGAATCCTGCGAATCGTGGGCAAGTCGATTGAGGCAGCAAGATTTCTCAGGAGTACTTCTTGTTGCTCTGGGTCAAGACACTGCAAAAGGCGATCGCAATGGCTATCGTCAGCAAATGGATCGTAAGCAACCAGTGGTGAATAGGTATAAAAGTCATCTGGACTATGAGGTTGTAATTCAACAGTTGGTACATTACCCTTCCACTTAATACGGACTATACCGTTAGTGCAATTAATTCCGGGTGGATTTAACCGCTCAATAGGAACGGTCAGACGAAGCTTTGCCCAACTCAAGACTTCTTTGACGCTACGAGTGTTTGCATGGGGATAGATTATTTCTCCGCGTTTTTCAACTGCAAACTGATTACAAAATGCACTTATCGGGGGAATTAATTCATCATCATGCACTAACTTGTAATAATTTCCTTCCCAGCGATAAAGCTTGCTATCAGCACATATCCAAGGACGGTCGCCGAAAAATACCTCAAATGCTTGCTGATTCAAGGTCTTTTTGGGGCTTAATTGTTTTAATTCTTCTTCTAACCCTTGCTCAACTTCTGAATTGAACGCAGCAGCCTGTATCTCGTCTTCCAGCCTCTTGATAAACTCAGGAGTTTCCATACTATAAAGTATTTGCTCTATATCCCCCTCCACCTCAAACATTTTAGGAGATATGACCAAGCAGGGTAATCCAACAGAGGCACAAGCATCTTTAAAAGTCTTAGCCTTTTTCTCACCCGTCGCATCCGTGTCAGCAATAAACACCTGCACGCATTGAGAATTAGCTTTAGCTATTGGTTCAAGAGAGCGCACAATATCCGCTTTATTCCAGGCGCTTCCTTGCAACGTTAACGACAAAATGCCATCGCTACGGGCAATCTCCACGCACTTTTCGCCTTCACCCCAGAGAACAGCAGGAACTTCCACATCATTGATATGTGCCAACACTTCATCAAGACGGTAAGCCATCCAAGGGCGATCGCCTTTCTTCATCTCCACGGTTCGGTCAGGTAAACGATTATATTGACGAAATGTTTTATCGTATCCCTTTGGCTTACTGCTGTCTTCCCACTGAAAGCGAATTACCCATTGGTTATCGGAGTAGTAGTAAGTTGTTTGGGTGGAATGTTCGGGTACTCCTTTTGGTCGCTTGAGTGTTAAAGGTTTAGGCTCTGGAATGTCGCTTAATTCCGCCGATATTAACAAAGTCGCTCCACTGGGTATGGCGATATTTTTTTTCAGTTTCTCTTTGACAGGTTTTCTATTTGACTTGTGAGAAAAATTTGTAGTTTTTTCTATTGGAGCGATTGCTTGACGAATATCAGCGACTTCACAGCCATTCCAACATTGGTATGCACCAGTATCGGGTTGAATTGTGAAATTAGACCCGTTGCAGACCGGGCATATAAATCGGTTCTTTTGCCCAGTTGGAATTAACCTCTCTACATAATTGCGAATATCAAACCTATCATCGTATAATAAGTTTACAGATTTATTGAAATCATCCATATTTTTTAACCTAGAACTGGTTAAAGCACCTATCGCTCGTCCATTGCATCCAGGACGGGCAATATTTTTTCATTTTTTGGCTCTTGAAAACAACCATAACAACAAGTCCGCGCCAAGAGGTATAGTTATACTTTATTTTATTTAAGTCGAACACAAAGTGTACACCCGGAAAAATGCAATGCAATCAAAAATTGCAATAACATAACGATGCATATTCTTGTGATAACTTATTTCAAATCTCTTGACTTCAACACTTTTATTTAGTTGATATCATAATACACCTATAGAGGTGTATTGTCAGCAAGAAAAGAATTATTTTTTTATATTTTAATAAAAGGTCAAGTCAATATACAGAAAGACGTAGCAGGGGTATATAGTGTAGCAATATTGCACTTTAAGGCGAATTAATGTATTTATGAAGGAACTGAATCCTGTTTACTGACACACCAACCGAAGAATGAAAAGTAAGCGACTGGGTTTGGAAAAATTCGGAGAGATTGTTAAGCGTTCGCGAGGTCATTTAAGTTTACGTGAATACGCCAACATTGTTGGTGTAAACAAAGCGACTATTTCTCGGATTGAAAAGTGCGTGCATATGCCAACGATTGATACTGTGACGTTGATTGCGCCTCATACAGAATATTCAGTAGAAGAATTGCTGGCAATTTTGGATGGAAGACAAACTGTAGATAAAAGGGAGCTACTTTTAGGTGAAGAGGCGCTAGCGCATTTACATAAATTGACAACTGATGAAAAAATAAAGGTCGTTGAATCACTTATTGTAGGTATGACAAGGGAAGAGCGAAAACAGGTGATTAGTAAATTAATATTTTTA
>JBCBPQ010000390.1:0-5451 GCA_039820645.1 Cyanobacteria bacterium J06633_8
AAGTTCATTAAATATTGATGATTTCGACTTGTATAAACTTTTAGATAACCTCGAAGAAATGCTCCGCTTCCGCGCTTTGAGCAAAAATTTACAGCTAAGATTTAAAACCGCAGCAAACCTACCTCGTTATATCCAAGGTGATGAAAGCAAATTACGTCAAGTTTTAATCAACCTCGTAGGAAACGCAATTAAATTTACCAACCAAGGTTGGATTGAGTTAAGCGTCAGCATGGATGAAGAGCAAAACACTGCCTCTACTCGTATAAACTTTGAACTTACCGACACCGGAGTCGGAATTTCTGCCGAAGAAAGCAAATTGTTATTTGAAGCTTTTAGACAAACCTCTGCTGGTAGAGAATCCCAACAAGGAACCGGATTGGGTTTAGCAATCAGCCGTAAATACGTGCAGCTAATGGGAGGAGATATTAAAGTTGCAAGTAACCTCGGAGTAGGTTCAAAATTCACTTTTGATATTCAAGTAAATCTTAGCTCCCCCCAGAAAAGAGAAAAAAATAAAATTACTGCTCAAATAATTGGATTGGCACCATCTCAAATAAAATACCGTATTTTAGTAGTCGATGACCTTCCCGAAAGTCGGTTGTTATTAGTAACAATGCTTTCTCAACTAGGATTTAGTACCAAAGAAGCTGCGAATGGAGTAGAAGCAATAGCCGAGTGGCAAGAATGGGAACCACATTTAATACTTATGGATATGCGAATGCCAATCATGGATGGATATCAAGCCACCAAAATCATCAAAACCAGACAGCAAGAAGCAGAGTTTAATAGTGACATCCCCAGCAAAACTGTAGTTATTGCCTTAACCGCAAACGCATTTGAAGAACAAAAAGACGAAATTATTACCGCCGGTTGCGACGATTTAATTAACAAGCCATTTCCCAAACAACAATTATTAGAAAAATTAAATCAACACCTGGGAGTCAAGTATACTTATCAACAAGAAGAGGTAAACAACACATCAAACACCGAATTCACATCAGCTAGCTTACGTCAATCATTAGTACAAGAATCCCCCCAATGGCTTGCCGAAATAAAACAAGCAGCCGCCCAATGCAGCGACAACTTAATTTTTGAAATCATCGAAACAACTCCCCCAAATAATTCCCAAGTCACACAAATCTTAAAATACTTCGCCGAAAACTTTCAATTTGACAAAATCATCGAAGCAATTGATTAAGTTTGGGCATGGGGCATGGGGGATTGGGCATTGGTAATTGTCATGGTACTGTTAACTGTTCACTGTTAACTGTTAACTGTTAACTGTTAACTGTCTTCTCTCGCTTCAAACCATCGATAGCATCACCTAATGCGGTAGTTAAGCTTCGACGGGTTTGGGAATGTTTGTCTTGTTCGGTTTTCAAAGCTTGTAATAAGCGATCGCGCTCTTTTAAAGCTAAAGTTAGTTTAGTTTTCAACTCTTCTGTAGAGGAAAGTTGTGCTACTTCCTCCTCAATAGCTGTGACTGTATCGTTATCCGGAAGGGTGGCATCTTCTATACCTTGGAGTTTTTGGATTTCCGCTTTTAAAGAAGCAACAGTCTGGCGAAAAAGTTGAGAATCTGTACGTCGTTGCTCTGCTTCGGTGTTATAAAGTTTACGCCACTTCTCTGCACTTTCCCGAGTTGCGACTTGCTCCCCTTGAAGTTGTGCTATCTGCTGTTTCAATGATTGAATTTCTGTCAACCATTGTTTAGTCAAATCTTCATTCATAGAACAAATGTTTATATTTTTTATTCTTCTTAGAAATTTTATTACTAACCGTGCAACTTAGTATCGCACCACTATATATTTACGATAATTTAGTGCGTAGTATGAACAGTTAACAGTGAGCAGTTAACAGTTAGCAATTCCCAATCCCCAATTCCCAATGCCCCATGCCCAATTCCCAATTCCCAATTTTCAATTAAATATCATGAGTGAGCAAGATAAAGAACATAAAACGGTTGGAAAGTTTCGAGATAAGCTTTCAGATAATTTGGGAATTAATGCAATTCGTAAAGAAGATATTTATCTGGATATATGCCATTCGGTAAGCTTTCGAGACGTTAGTTATTGGATTGAGGTGCTTTTTTCTGCTGGTATTGCGACTGTGGGATTGGTACTTAATAGTGCGGCGGTGATTATTGGAGCGATGTTAATTTCTCCTTTGATGGGCAGTATTTTGGGTACTGGTTTGGCTTTGGCTGCTGGTGATGTGATTTTGGCTATGCGGGCAATTATTAAACTGGCACTTTCATGCTTGCTGGCTATCTTGTTTGCTGTATTGCTGGTTTCGCTACTGCCTTTTAAAGAAATGACTCCGGAGATTTTAGCCCGCACTCAACCGAATATTCTTGATTTGGTTGTAGCATTATTTTCTGGTGCTGTGGGTTCTGTGGCAATCTGTAAGAAGCCTAAAGGTGTTGTTACTTCCATTCCTGGTGTTGCGATCGCGGTTGCTTTGATGCCGCCTCTATGTGTTGTAGGCTACGGGTTTGGGATTGCAATTAGCGTCAATATGGTTAATGGATTGCGGGTTGCTAGAGGTGGTGGATTGTTGTTTTTCACCAATTTAGTGGCAATTACTTTTACTGCAATGACTGTTTTTCTGGCTTTACATATTGATGGCGTTAGAACAAAACAAAAAATTGTAGAATGGCGAATAAAGCATAGAGAAAGTGGTTGGGTAAAAAAGATTTTAGAATTACTTCCGGAATCGAAACGATTGAAAATAATAGGCAGTCTTCCCGCTAGATTTTTATTGATTATAGTGACGATTTTAACTATTTTAGTTCCACTTTATCAGTCATTCCTTCAACTCAGACAACAAGTAGTTACTAAACGACAGGAAAATAATATAACTTCAGCAGTAAGGAATATTTGGCAACAGGAATTTTCGACTTCACATTATGGCGAACCCCGTTCTTTTATTAGTCAAGTTTCAACTCGTAAAGTCAATCAAAATTTGAATATTCAGCTACATATTTTTACTAGCGAACTTTATGCAGCAGAAGAACAAAACTATTTTATCGAATTGTTAGCCAAGAAGTTGAATAAACCTCCAGAATTATTATCTTTAAACTTAATTGAAATCCCTACAGCCCAAAGCGAAATTTTAAACGCAATTCCTGAAGAAGAATCTCCAGAGTCGATAATTACTATCGCTGAATTACAAAATAATTTTCTCCAAGAAGTCAAATCATCTTTACTGAATTTCAAACTACCACCACCGGCAAAGATGATTAATTACGAAGTAATTAGCAGCCCAAATAATTCCATGGGTATCCGCATCTTCTATTTAAGCCAGCGGGAAATCGATAAAGATGCTCAAGTTTTACTTGCCAATGATATTAGACAAAGATTAAATTATCCATCAATACAAGTCAGCATGAAGAGAATTGCTGGAAATATTGCTTTTGAAACAAACTCAACAGTACTTAAACCCCAGAGCTTAGAAGCTTTAGATAAAATTGCCTCTATCCTCAAGGGGCAACCAGCTTTAAGCTTAAAAATCATCGCCAACCAAAAACCCGAAGAAACAACAGATACTAACAAAAACCGCGCCAAAGTGATTAAAGATTATCTGGAATTAAAATGGCAAATCAATAAACAACGCATATCCCCAGAAATCGGAACAGAATCCCAGACAAATGCAATTTTAACAGTACCATGACAGTTAACAGTCAGCAGTACCATGACAGTTAGCAGTTAGTTAAACATCAATTTCTCGTTGCTCCTGCATCGTTTCGTCTCGGTATAGACTTTATAAACTGCACTCAAAAGGTGATAATTACAACTAGTGATTAAGAATCAAGAAACCGACATGATAAAACCTCGCTTCCTGAGATTTTTTCGTCATCTTAATTTTAAGGTTTTGCAAGAAATCTTTGCCAACGTAGGTAAACGAAGACTCTTAGGTTTATCTTCCGAAATTGCTTATAACGCTATATTATCTTTATTCCCGGCGATTCTCGCTATTTTGACGGCAATAGGTTTGCTCGAAGAAGGCTTACAAAATATTTTTAAGGATTTAGCACAACAAATTAGTAAAGTTGCCCCTGAAGACGCTTTAAATTTAATTACTGAATTTGCTCGAAACGAAATTGCTAGTTCAAAGAACAGCGGTTTATTTTCATTAAGCTTTTTGGCTGCGCTTTGGACTTCTTCCGGTGCAATTAGTACCGCAATGACAGCTTTAGATCAAATTCAACAAACATCTTCAGAAAACATACGACCATTTTGGAAAGCTAAATTAGTCTCTTTAGGACTAACAGTTGGTAGTATTATCCTTTTACTTATAGCTTGTATTTTAGTATTTATTAGCGGAGAACTTTTAAATTTTGTAGTTGATAATTCCGCTGGTTACTTAAATTTTTTATTATATTTGTGGAACTTAATGCGTTGGCCTTTAGCATTAGTAATTGTAGCTTCTACTTTCGGTTTTATTTATCGTTATGGTCCCAGTAATTGGAAAAAAGGTACGCCAATTATGCCGGGGGCAATATTCGCAGCTATCTGTTGGGCTTTTGTATCGAATTTATTCCGAATTTATGTAGCAAATTTTGGCAATTATAATAAAGCATATGGTGCAATTGGTACTGTTATTGTACTTATGCTTTGGCTTTATATGACTGCTGCTGTCATATTAATAGGCAATCAATTGAACGTTACTGTAGGAGAAAGTATGTATCCGAATTCTATAAAAAAAATAGATTAGTATTTCACATTACATACCAGCTGCAACATTGCCTAAGATTCAACTATAACAGTAAAAGAATCTACCATTTAATGATATAAAAGTATTCTCCCGCATGTCTTTACCACCTTCACAATTTTATTCTCTTAATCCTGATGTTAAAGCACCAACTTTAAAGCGTCTGCGTGCTTTAAGTCGTATATTAGATAAAGCGATTACAATTCCTGGAACTGGAATCGGCATAGGTTTAGATCCAATCCTAGGATTATTACCCGCAGGTGGTGATTTTTTAGGTGTTCTGCTATCAGCTTATATAGTTTTAGAAGCCGCACGACTGGGTGCTTCTAAAGCAACTTTAGGCAGAATGACGGCAAATATTATAGTTGATGCCTTAATTGGTTTAATACCAGTCTTAGGAGACTTCTTTGATTTTGCTTGGAAAGCTAACGACCATAATATAAAATTATTAGAAGAACACTTAAAATTTCCCAGCCAAAAGAAACGAGCCGATACTTGGTTTGTGTTTGTGCTTCTAGCTGTATTATTATTACTTGCTATCGGTTTAGTTACCTTTTCTGTGGTTGTTTCCAGATTTATTTGGGGACTAATTACAGGTAGTTAACAGTTAACAGTTAACAGTGAACAGTGAACAGTTAACAGTGAACAGTTAACAGTTAACAGTTAACTACCTGTAATTAGTCCCCAAATAAATCTGGAAACAACCACAGAAAAGGTAACTAAACCGATAGCAAGTAA
>JBCBPQ010000391.1:0-5429 GCA_039820645.1 Cyanobacteria bacterium J06633_8
ATCTAATCTTAGATTAGATGTTTCTCCTAGTACCCTTCGCCACAAGAAAACCGCAAGAAATTTTGGTAAATGGACTAAGGGGCATGACCTGGGCTGTTTTGTCTGAGTCGCTCGCAGTTAGACAAATATTCCTCCCAACGGATATAAGCCTCATGGGTATTATGGATTACAACTTTCCATTCATCTTGGGGTAAAGTCTGGGTTTTAACTTTCTTTATTTGACAATCCTCAATTACGTTAACGCAACGTCGTCTACCATATACGTATGTTCCTGTATAAGTTGGGTTATGTAATAGGGTAGTTATACGACTAAGATTGGCTGGTCCCCAGTAAAGTGTACCAATTTGTTTCTGTCGCCAGCGCCTTCTTGGAAAAGGAATGTCGTTTATACAAAAGTAGCGCATCACTTTAAACGCTGTTCCAAGGATGCGGAACTGTTCTTTCAAGGCATTCCTCAAATGCTGTACATGGACAACGGTCCCATTGCCAAGAGCTTGGTGTTTCAAAAAGTTATGGGATATTTGGGTGTTGATGTACGTACCCATTTACCCAATGGTAAAGATGGACGACGGGTAACGGCTCGCTCCAAAGGGAAAGTTGAACGACCATTTCGTACCGTCAAAGAAATGCATGAAACTCTCTACCACCTACACGGACCAGAAACAGAAGCCGAAGCAAACGCATGGTTGATGAAATTTTTACTGCATTACAACAGCCGACCGCATCGTAGCGAATCCCATTCCCGGATTGAAGATTGGGTAGGTAACTTGCCCACCGATCGAATTAGAGAGATGTGTAATTGGGAACGTTTTTTTACCTTTGCACGTTCTCCCGAACGCCGCAAAGTGGGCATCGATGCTCGCGTCACGGTTGAGGGGGTAGCTTATGAGGTTGAACCAGATTTAGCTGGGGAGACAGTAGTTCTTTGGTGGGGATTGTTCGATAACGAACTATACGTAGAACATGGAGAACGTCGCTACGGACCTTTTCTTCCTGTAGATGGTCCAATGGTTAATTGAATTGGTACACCAAAACGGCTGCACTTTATCTGTGGTCTTACTTGGGCATCCCAAACTAAAAAATGATTTACGCCGACCATCATTAGAAGAGATTGGAGCTAGAACAAATGTATTTAGCTTAGAGGGCATCCGAGGTCATCAAGTTGAGTATATAAAATGGCTTTTGGGAGAGTGTATTCACGAAGATTCTTTACCTGAAGATTTGATTACGGATGAGGCAATTGCGTTTTTGGCAGAACGATTGACGACTCCATTGCAAATTGAACATTATTTACGTTTATGCTTTGAAAATGCTTACCAGGCTGCAACCAAGCCCGTCACGGTTGAGATGGTTGAATCCGTTTTCGCTGCTGGGCTTAATGATTTAGAACCCCGATTAATCCGACACGGGTATAGCGCTAAAGTTATTGCTAAGTTATTAAATATATGAGTAACTGAGGTAAATTCCTTTTTGAATGGCCAATTACCTCCTGGACGGACTGAAGACTTGAGGAACCAGATGTTAAAAATTGGAATTCCTTTGTATGCGTAATTTTTATCTCTTAATCGCTTACCTGTTATAAAACTTACTGCTCATTCAAGAGATACCTCATTAAAAGTTTTTCTGTTTTAAAACTGTTCAGTTTATATATAAATAAAATAGACATATATGTCTGGTGAAAAGTTCGTATTTTTTGGACACTTTTGTGAAGATAACTGCTCTAATCATTACTATATATGGCTTATAGCCTATTTGCAGCTAATCTGGTTCCATTTGCAGTTAATGTGGTTTGTTTGCAGCTAATCTGGTTCCATTTGCAAATAATGTGGTTTTGAGACCCCTCTTATTTGCAGATAATGTGGTTTCAAAAATGGCTTGTTTGCGGTTTGAAGTGTTTATGTTTGCAGTTCGCTAGTGTGATTCGTTCTGTTGAAATGAGTTTATTTTACTCAGGGATAACAGGCAAGGTAAATAGAAGGGATTATTCCCAACCGAACCTTGACAACTTGATTTTTCGTGATGGTGCAATTCCATCCCTCCAGGTACAGGAGTGACAGCGAGTCCCCTATTTCAACAAGGTGGTTCCTTGTTGGGGTAAAGCGGGGAATCACGGCGGTAACTACTAGCCTAATGCGGAATCCCGCCTAGCATAGCTGGTCATGGATAGGAATACAAATCTCTTGACTAAATCATCGTAATGCAAAACAAGCCAAAAGGCTGGCAGGCTTGTCCCAAAAGGGAAAGGATAAGTGGTTGGCTGATTGGCGACAGACCAACATGTACTCACAATAAACCCGGTGAAGAGAGAGAATCCTAAAACCAGCGTCAAACGAAAAATTGGGAACGAAGTAACCCCTTGATGCGCTCTCAGGAAATGGTCGATTTTCCGAGTAGATAGCCAACCGTAAGCCTTTAAGGGGAAGGAATGCCTCAGAAGCCAAAGCCTTTGGGAAAGCCAGAGGATATGCAGACGGAGGCACGGTGACTTGGATTGTAGAGGTACCAGTAGCAATGTATACATCTAAAACGAGTTTCAAGACTACGGAGGAATGGAATGCTATCCCCTGGCGAAAGCTAGAGAGGAAAGTATTTAAGTTGCAAAAGCGCATCTACAAAGCCTCGCAGCGTGGCGATATCAAAACAGTTCGCCAACTTCAAAAAACGTTGTTGCACTCTTGGTCAGCAAAGTGTTTAGCGGTTCGCAGGGTAACACAGGATAACCGAGGTAAGAAAACGGCAGGAGTGGACGGGTTGAAAAACTTGTCCCCTTCTTCACGTCTCATCTTAGTAAAATCTCTGAAGCTAGGTCATAAAGCCGCTCCCACTCGAAGGGTCTGGATACCAAAACCTGGCTCAGAGGGAGAAAAAAGACCTCTTTCTATACCCACTATCTTCGACCGCGCCTTGCAATCACTAGTGAAGCTAGTATTAGAACCAGAATGGGAGGCTCGCTTCGAGCCAAATTCATTCGGTTTTCGACCAGGAAGAAATGCCCATGATGCGATTAAGGCAATATTCAATACGATTAAGTTCAAACCTAAATACGTTTTGGATGCCGATATAAGCAAATGTTTTGATAAAATTAACCACAATTTTTTGCTATCCAAATTAAATATATTTCCCAGTCTTTACCGACAAATTAGAGCATGGTTGAAAGCGAAAATAATTGATTTTTCGGAATATGCTTCAAGGGATAAATTGGATAACAAAATATCTACTGGTGTTCCACAAGGAGGCACAATTTCGCCATTACTAGCGAATATAGCCCTCCACGGTATGGAAAATAGAATTAAACAATTTGCTCTAACTTTACCCGGATGTAAGAGGGATAAATATAAAGCAATAAGCTTAATTCGATTTGCAGATGATTTTGTAATTCTGCATAAAGACCTTACCGTTATCCAAAGATGTCAGCAGATTATTACGGAGTGGTTAAGCGAAATTGGGCTGGAATTAAAACCAAGTAAAACCAGAATATCTCACACTTTTAATATGTACGAAGGTAACGTTGGTTTTGACTTTTTGGGTTTTACTGTTCGACAATATCCGGTAGGAAAATGTCACAGTGGTAAAAGCTCAAACGGAAAATTACTTGGGTACAAAACTCTTATTACCCCAAGCAAAACAAAGCTAAAAAGACACACGCGTAAAATAGGTAAATTGATTAATAGGCATAAGTCAGTACCACAATCTGACTTAATCGCTCATCTTAATCCCATCATCCGTGGATGGACAAACTACTATTCGGGTGTCGTCAGCAAACGCATATTTAATCAGGCAGATACGGTATTATTCAGCCAATTAAAAGCATGGGCAGAACATCGCCACCCCAATAAATCTTCCCGTTGGAGTTGTCAAAAATATTGGCAAACCATAGGACTTGATAATTGGGTATTTAAACCCCACAACCAGAAGATTCGCTTACTTAAGCACCGTGAAACTCGTATTGTGAGACACACACAAGTGCAAGGAAGCCGTAGCCCATTTGATGGTGACTGGGTGTACTGGAGTGGAAGAATGGGTAAACATCCCGAAGCGCCAACAAAGGTAGCAAAACTTTTGAAGAAGCAAAAAGGAAAGTGTACTCATTGTGGACTATTTTTCAATCACGAAGATTTGATGGAAATCGACCACAAAATCCCCCGCTCAAAAGGTGGTAAGGATAGTTATGACAACCTTCAATTACTTCATGGACATTGCCACGATGCTAAAACCGCAGCGGATAAAGCTGTTGTTGCAATTCAAGATATAGATGAGGATTATTTTAACCGTAATCCCTTTTAAATCTGAATTTATAGGTGTGCTTGACAAGCACCAAATCACCGAGGAGCCGTGTGAAGTTAACATTTCATGCACGGTTTTGTAGCCGAGTCAGGGGGGCGACTTCCTGGCTTAGGCATCCAGCTACCTACCCTACTTCATGCACGGTTTTGAAGACGAGTCAGCAAGGTGACTTGCTGGCTTAGTCTAACTTTAAGGTGTTCTACTATGCAATGTCCATACTGCGAGTAAAGCGGAGATTCATAAAAACGGTAAGCGAAGAGGTAAACAAAACCACAAATGTGTCAGTTGTGGTCGTCAATTTATAGATGTTTACAATCCACCAAAAGGATATTCAGATGAAATCAAAAAACAATGTTTAAGATTATACTGTA
Organism: Cyanobacteria bacterium J06633_8; assembly: GCA_039820645.1. GTDB lineage: Bacteria > Cyanobacteriota > Cyanobacteriia > Cyanobacteriales > Nostocaceae > Rivularia. The sequence continues at coordinate 4,656 of JBCBPQ010000391.1, forward strand.
ATGGCATGGGTTTCCGTGCAATCGAAGGGGACAAAGGAGTTCATCACACGACTGTGATTAGCTGGGTTAAACAAATTGGTGAGCAACTCCCACACGCACCGCAAGCTGAAGAGATATCAGAAGTGGGGAAATTAGATGAGCTTGAAACCTTTGTTGGGTCAAAAAAAACAAAGCTTGGTTGTGGACAGCAGTAAATCATTTTCGTCCAGGAATTTTAGCTTGGGTGGTAGGCGATCGCAGTAGTGAAACATTTAAATTTTTGTGGGACATTGTTTATTGTTGGGGATGTTATTTCTACGTTACAGATGGTTGGAAAGTATACCCTTGTTTTATTGAACCGGGTGACCATATCGTATGTAAAACCTATATGACGAGAGTAGAAGGCGAAAATACTCGCTTACGCCATTACTTAGTCAGATTGCGGCGAAAAACGCTCTGCTATTCTAAATCCGTGGATATGCTTAAACACTCAATTAGATTACTACTTCATTACTTAAAGTATAGAGAAGTACCCGTGTTTACCTGATTCATCCCGCATTTATGCAACGCCCAATCTACTATTTTCTGTGACCTGTTTTACACTTTATTTAATTCGCATTCCTTAATTGCTATAGAGGAAACTTAAAAAAAATCTCCCTTAAAAGGCTTGCGGGGCAGGGCTTAGAGGGATGACGGTAAAATTTTTTTGAAAAAACTTGGAAAAAAGAGTTGACACGAATATATTCTCTCGGTACTATGTATAAGTGCCTGAGAGAGAAGCGCGAAACGCCTTCA
>JBCBPQ010000392.1:0-5341 GCA_039820645.1 Cyanobacteria bacterium J06633_8
AGACCAGGTATGTCAACATGTGTATGTTTTGCTCTCAAACCCCTGCCACGTCTACTACATAATTTTGAAAAATAACAAATAAGAGCGTATTACAATATGGCGGCTCTACTGTTTTAAAAGCATTGCTAAAAACTGAAATGATTTCTCACTATCCGTATTTTTTATTTCAGCTACTACATTAATTTAATTAATAATATTTAGAATCATATAAGCGTAATCGCAACTTATATAGCCCTAAAATTGTTAGCAAGCAAAGATTCTAACTATTGTAACCATTTTATTTGACAAATCAATTCTGTATTCAATATAACTATGAATATGTTCAGAATTCTAAATACTAAATTCCTAACGTAGCAACGATTATCTACCTCAAATTGCAGTTATTGCCACTTCTATTATTTTATAATTATCCGTACTTAGACTCTATAATTCTTTTAAACTCTAATACTACCAGCTGTATTATGTTTTTATCTTTTATACTTGCGCTCTTGTATCGCTGAAAATATAGTCGCAAGTTGATTGACATTATTTCATGCATTAGTACAAAAATACACCTTCATTTCAGGCTTTAGGGATAGATTTGTTTTATAGTATTGGTTTATAGTATTTATTAATAGTTTGACACCTTATTTATAGCTAGTTTTCTTAATACTTGTATTGGATTAAAATCGTATTTTTAATATTTAAACTAACCTTGAAAGCTAATAGTAATTTATAGTTTATATCATCCAAAAAAGGCGAATTAATTGCGGTATATGATTCTAATCACAAATAGTTGTGTATTGGATATTGTTTTATATCTGCTCAGTCTTCCATTCTTTGCGCTTACACAACTATCTCTCATAAGCCTATTAGTGCGGAGCGGTATCTCTTAAAACAACAGATTGCATTAAAACACAGTGGGGTGTGAGCAACAATACCTTCCATCCCCTCATTACTCCCGTCCTATAGTAAAGAAAAGCTACGAGGATAGTTTTAAAAACCATCATTACTAATAAACTCCTAACAGGGGGTGCATACATTAGTAAAATCTGTTGAAGAACTTTGTTCTTACCCCTCTATAAAATAGGGAGGCTAGCAGCAATGGCAAGTAAAAAGAAAACCAGTTTGACAAAAAGTGCTGGTTTTGGGATTAAAAGCTTAACACCGGAACTCAAGAGAGCAGAAGCTTTGATGCTAAAGCAAAAATGGTCGCAAGCAAGGGATTGTCTAAACAATTTGAATCAAAGCTACCCCAATAATGCAGATGTTCTCTCCCACTTAGTAAACGTCTGTTATGAATTAAAAGATTTACATGGTTATGAGCGTGCTTGCGAAATGCTGCTTATAGCAGACCCCAAAAATGCAGATGCGGCATACTCTTTAGCAGGAGGACATTATGCTAATCTGCATCCAATACTTGCTCTGCAAGCTTTTCAGAATGCTGTGAATCGTTTCCCCAATCATGAAAAGGCTTCGGATGCCCGCAAATTGATTGTAGAATTAGATGAAAAAGTGGATAAACTCCTGGATGAGATAAATTTAACACGCTCCGATGATTGGGAGGTTGCGGTATTACACGAACGCGCTCAAGGTTATTTAAACCAAGGGGAATTCGAGCAAGCCAAAAAAGCTAATGAAGAGTTAATTCGACTGCGACCTGATTTGGTTTCTTCTTACAATAATTTAAGTTTAATTAGCTTTACTGAGGGAGATTTAGCGGAGGCGATTGGTTACTGTCAAAAAGTCCTAGAAATCCAGCCAGACAATATCCACGCCCTTTCTAACTTGACTCGTTACTATTTTCTCAATGGTGATATTGAACAAGCTTTAATTAATTGTGAAAAATTGAAGAATTCTCAAGCCGAGGGCTGGGATGTGTGGACAAAGAAAGCAGAAGCCCTCTCGTACTTTGGTGATGACGAAGGAATTTTACAACTTTTTGAACAAGCGTCTTCTTCTGATGAACTTCAATACGCATCGTTAACCGGGTTGTTTTCTCACCTGGTAGCAGTAGCAATGGCACGAAACGGACGCTTAGAGGAAGCCCGTAAATTATGGCTCCAAGCCCTTGAAGACACCCAAGGTTCTGAATTAGCACAAGCAAACCTTGAAGACTTGAAAAAACCAATTGGTCAACGTCACGCACCTTGGGCATTACCCTTCGGTTGCTGGGTAACAAAAAACACTATGGAGGAACTGTCGGATTTAGTAAATTCCAGTTCTAAAAAGAAGAGTGAGCAATATTTAGTCAAAGCAACTCAAGATTATTTTGAAAAGAATCCCCATATTAGTCACCTCATACCAATATTACTAGACAGAGGAGACCCCCAAGGAAGAGAATTCGCCTTTCGCTTTGCCAGTTTAGTCAAAACAGAGGAAATGCTTGCTGCGCTGCGAGACTTTGCTATCTCGCAACGTGGTCCCGATGCAATGCGTAATGAAGCAGCGATAAAATTAGTTGAAGCCGGACTGCTGCCACAATCCGGCGTAAAATTATGGTTGCGAGGTGAATGGCAAGAAATTAATCTAATCTCTTACGAGCTTCACGAAGAACCAACTGTGGCGACTCATTCACGTAAAGTTAAAATTCTGGGTGCTAAAGCCATATCGCTGATGAAGACTGGAGAAGTAGATAAAGTCGCCGAAGCAGAAAAAATTATCCAAAAAGCTTTAGAAATAGAACCGGATGCACCAGATTTACTCAACAATTTAGCTGGTGTTTATCAATTTCAAGGACGCATGGAAGAAACCTATAACCTTTTATCAGAAATATCATCAAAATATCCCGATTACTTATTTCCGATAATATCTCTGGCTCGGTTAAAAATCTCCGATGGAGAAATTGCAGAAGCAGAAGCTTTATTAAAGCCTCTTGTATATCGCAAACGGTTCCATTTTGATGAATTTGGCAATTTTTGCGACGCTCAAATTGAATTATTTATGGCGAAAAAAGAAAAAGATAGCGCTCGCTCATGGTTGCAAATGTGGGAGAATGTTGACCCAGACAACCCTGAATTACTGCGGTGGAAAATTAAGTTAGAAGGGAAGAATTTGTTGAATAGGTTATCTCGGATGAGTGGGTGGGGATTATTTGATGATTAATTAGTATCATATTTAACTTCTTATAGCCAGAGCGCATCTATGATTCTGGGATTGCGGTTGCCGATGCTTCGCAGGATTCTTGCGAGACATTTCCTACCCCAAGTCCTGTTCTGTAAGGGTTTATCTTCAAGCAATAAAACTTTTCTTACTTTCTACTTACTTTTCCTTGCGTCGCCATCAAACCACTTTATACAGTTACCCCCCAATATTTTAAAGTAAAGGGGCACTGGTGCTTCATAAAAAAGTAGCATTCATTACTAGAATTCCCATAAATCTGCATCCATACTTGTGAATGTCATTTCAAACCACCGGGGAACATCCAATGATTGAATATAGAAATAATCCCGAAAATAACATTGTAGAAATTAGCGTCGAAGGGAAAATTACTGAAGCGGATATCGACCAAGTTGTTGCTCAAATCAAAGCTGATATCGAGAAACATGGAAAACTAAGAATTTTAGAAGAAATCCGCAGTTTTACCGGAATTGACCCCATCGCACTTTGGAAAGATGCTAAGTTTGGGTTTGCTCATGTAAATGATTTTACTCATGCTGCCGTTGTTGCAGATGCTCAATGGATGCGAACCATTTCCGAAGCATTAGGTAGCGTTTTGTCCGCAGAAATCAATGCTTTTGAACCATCAGAAATTGAAGCTGCGCGGGAATGGTTGAAGAATTGCGATTGAACCAAAACGGCATTAATTGCAAGGATTCAGAGAACGACGAAGGCTGGAAGCGAGAATGTAGTGGGGCGTGCCTAGTGCAAGCGTGGAGCGTACCGTAGGTATTGCGTGTCCATAGGACAAGGACATATTCCCCACGTTCTCGTAGACTGCCGTCTAAATAAACTTAAAGCATCACTTATCATTCAATTGCTGTTTAACCCAAGCTTGAGCAGCCATCTGCACTGGGTCCCAAGGACTAGAAAGAGGTGGTGTATAACTAAGGTCTAATTCGCTAACATCTTCAACTTTCATGTCGTGGAATATAGCGGTAGCAAAAATATCAATTCGCTTGGCTACTTCTCCTTGATAATGTCCGGAAATTTGCGCTCCTAAAAGCTTTCCGGTTTTTTTGTCTCCCGTAACTAGAATGTGTAATTTATTTGCACTTGGATAATAAACTTTGTGGTCCCAGGTTTCAAACTCAACTGTTAAAGGGTCAAATCGGGCATCTGTGGCTTCCGAGTCTCGCAATCCAGTACGGGAAACAGCCATATCAAAAATTTTCACGACTTGAGTACCAAGAGAACCAGCAAACTCGCGATTACCACCAACCGCATTTTCTCCTGCAATTCGACCTTGTTTATGTGCTGTAGTCCCCAAAGGAAGATAGATATATTTGTTTAACAATCGGTGCAAAGTTTCTACACAGTCTCCCGCTGCATAAATATCGGAGACATTTGTTTCCATCTTACGATTCACTTGAATTGCACCACGTAAACCAGTTTTTAGTCGGGCAGATTCTGCTAAGTCGGTTAATGGTCGTACTCCCACCGCTACAATTACCATGTCAGCATTTTTATGGAAATTATTAGTCCCAGATACTAATAATTGCCCGTCCTGTTGTTGAATAGTTTTAACTTCAACGCTCGACGCTACATCAACTTGATGACTTTGTAATTTAGCAGCAATCAAATTTCCAATACTGGCATCAACCGTTCTCATGACGCTGGGAGAACGTCCCACCACAGTAACGCTTATTCCTCTGTGAGTCAGTGCATCTGCCATTTCTAAACCGATGTATCCATCACCAATAATCACTGCTGATTGTGGTTTTTTGGTAGTTAAATGTTGGTTAACTGCAAAACTATCCGCCATCGAGTGCAATAAAAATACTCCACTGCAATCTAACCCATCAATGGCAGGTTGAACGGGTACGGCACCAGTACCAATTACTAACTTATCGTAAGTCAGCCAATTTTCTTGATTTTCTTCATTAACTACTTTAACTTTTTTCTGTTGGGAATCAATATTTACTGCTCTATGATTGAGTAATAAGTTGATACCAGTAGTGGTAATTTCTTCTGCCGTTCGGTGTGCTAAATTGCGCCAATCCGGTACTTCACCGCTGAGATAAAAGGGAATACCGCAAATACTGAAGTTAGGATAGCTATCAGCTACAACAATTGTGACATCAACTGTTGAATCAACTTCCTTTGCTCGTAAAGCTGCACTAATACCCGCATCGCTACCACCAATAATTAACAAATGACTCATGGAAACTTTTACTCCTCACAATAAAAAAGAAATAATGAA
>JBCBPQ010000393.1:0-5329 GCA_039820645.1 Cyanobacteria bacterium J06633_8
ATTCGGGTTGCAGGTGGTCCTTGCATCCAAGTGGGAATTTCAATTCTTGTTTTTTGTCTCTCTCCGCCGTCAGGACGAATCAAATAAGCCCAACCCGCGCACCGCTTATTACCTTCAATCTTAGTATCGGTAATAGCTTGAGCGTACAGCCACACTATTGCATCCTTTATAGTTTGAGATTTACCACTCAGAGCCTTAGCCCCACCTAACATAGCCTGAGTATCGCCGTGACTTGCAAAGGAGACAGACATATTTGCTTGTCGTAAAAATTGCACTACTGCTTCCCAGAACTTCGGCATAACAGTAGAATCAATCGTATCTATTTCGCTGGAATAATTAGACATTTCATCAAGCGATAGATGCAGATGATAATCTTCAAACGGTTCATACTCCTTAGTCTCATCACCAGCTTCAGCGATTCTCCAAAACGCAATACGAGTAAATTCGCGTATGGCATTAGTAGCTTCAATAAATTTGTAACCGCGTCCAAAAACTTTTATGCCCTTCCACTGCTGACCCTTTGCAAAAGGATTAATCATCCAGACAAGATGACCAAGTTTAATATGTTCGGCAATCAAATAACCTAGTTTTGAGGTTTTACCGCTACCCTTCTCTTTACCAACTATCCCCACTGTATTTTCATAGACTAGTGATTTAACCTCTACATACTTTTCTTTTGAGCTACTGTGTGGGTTAAATTCATTCACAGCATCATAATTATTAGATATTGAAGCACCGATATCGCCTGCTTGATAGAAATTTGTAACTTCCTGTGGTGGAGATTTTTCAGCTTTTCTTGAATCATTTGGCTGTTGAATTCTTGTTTCTATTTGATTAAAAGCTAGTGATTCTTGATTGTTTTCTAATGACGGCACTGCTTGAAAGTTATTTGGTATAGGAACTGTACTCTCGATATTTTGAGAGGGAGCTAACAAAAGTTTCTGTTTGGTACTCTGTTTTTTATCAACTAATTCCCAAAATACTAAGCTCGAAGTTCCTAGTACAGCAATGACACCACCACCAAATCTTAGAAAAGACTTTGCTGGTTCTGGCATTTCTACTTCTACTATTTGCTGTTGTGTAGAATATGGTGTTGCTGATTGTTGAATAGTGCTACTGCTAAAACTACTTGTAAACATCCAACCTCCCACCAGCAAAGGTATGGGCACAAATATTAATTTACTGAGCATCTTTACCCCCTATTGGTTTTGATAAGGGTTCTTGTTTGGTTGATGGAGTCGCAGGAGTTGGTTCTGGTTTATCTTGCCGATAATCAGATATCTGTACCTCTGAGGGATTGGCTTTATTTCCAAACCAATCCGTTTTCTCAAGTTCCGATGCAACTGGACTTAAACCTTTGACACGTAAAGCTTCCAACATCGCAGCTTTTACTTCAGATAAACGAAGTCGCGTATTTTGGGCAATTGTCACCAAGTTGAATCGCTGTGTTGTTTCCCTTCTACTGTTCGAGATAATATTTAGCTTGACCAAACCGCTGGCTGCTAGTTCTGCTGAATCTATTGGAATTGTTACCCAGGAGCCTGTGCTGGGGTCAACATATCTAAGTTCTGCTTTTTTCCCCGATGCTCCTAGATTAATACGTTTCAATGCTTCAACTTCAGAACCGTGATTAATAACTTCTTCGTGTTGGTTATAAGCCGGATTTTGGGGGTTGTTTTGACTGGCAATAACGAAATTGCTATATCTCGCACTTGCTTCCAAAACTGCTGCTTGTAATAAACCAGGATTACTTACTAATCCCGAATTGTAATCGTTACGAGTCAAATATTCTCGGAAGTTGCTATCGGCTGCATCTAAATTTTGAGACTTTTGCAAAAGTTCGGAGTAGGCTTGTTGTGATGGATTAATTTCTGTCGAACGTTGACCAGATAAAACCGTTGCAATTGCAGCAATCACAACCAAAATTACTGTTGCAACAAAAATCGACATGAGCCAAGGATTTGTTAGCAAGGAATCCAAGCTTCCGGATTTAATACTATTGATTAACCCATGTGTCGCAGCACTATCTTTTAGTCCGTGTGGATTTGGCACCCAAATTTCATCAAAATCATCTTCTTTCGGTTGATTGTTTTGATAGTTTGGTTGTTGATGTTGAGTTTTCATCATTGCTCAAAACCTCTGTTCTGTAGTGCCTCAAAATTAGTGCTGCGATAATTCCACCCAAAATAGTTCCACCAATTCCACTAGCCATTATTTTGATAAAAACAGGTTTTGGTGGAGAAGTAATAGAAACAGTAATTGTTGCAACGGTACTAGTTGTCGTGATTGCCGCAGTTGTTGCAACAAACCCCCCTTCAGTCATAAAATCAGCAATCGTTCGACGCTCATTAAAGAAGGCTTTATTAACCGTTGGTGTAATTGCAGTTAAGGCTGCGGTTGCTAATTTTGGTGCAGTTTCGATTACTTCTTCGACGACGGGGATGTTGATGTATTCGTTTTCTGTGTTGAAGGTAACGCTGTCTTTTGAGATGCTGCTAACATCGGGTGTTCTTGTTCCTCCCAATTGATTGAATTTCCTAAAAAATTTTGCTCAAACTCTGTTTCAACTGCATCAAAAGCTTTATCAAAACCAGCTACGGTTTGATTTTGATTCATGGAAGATTGTTCTGTCCCGTTCATTATCAAATCTTGGGTTTGGCGTAAAAAAGCTTCTCTAAATAATGCATAGCCAACTTGAGATATGGATTGGGATTTTAACAACAATTGATACAAATCGTAATGGTAGCTGCCGGGGTTTAATTGCTCTGGTGAAGTACCAATACGTTGTTTGAAAAATTCATCTAAATTGAATCTTTCACCTAATACTTTTTGTTGAGTTTGTACTTCGTTCTTCAATCTCACTAATTCTTGAATACCTTCAAGAATACTCACATTTCTTTCTTTACAAGCATTAACAAATACTTTAACCTCATTGAAACTTTTATCATCAATTGAATTATTGACAATTGCGATATCCAAAGCCTTACAAATAGCCTTGAAATCAGAAACGGGTATTTCAAGCTGCTGCACCGCTGTTGACAGATTCATTACTTTTCTCCTCGATTAATTTTTCAATTAAAATTTTTACGAAAAAAGAGTCTTGCTCTTGGGGTGTTAAAAACTCAGTTAAGAAACTATATAAGTCAGTACGTCGCACTTCTTGAACATATAATTTCAATCCACCTCTGTTGACTACTTCTTCAACATAATCGAACTGACCAATTCTGAGAAATCGATTAGCTACGTGAAAACAAGCTAATAACTCTAAATCTAAGCAACTGAAGAAGCTTCTTCTCTTCGGGATTTTTATGTCGGCTAGTTTGCACCAATTTCTAACGGTTGTCATGCTGACGTTTAATTCTTGCGCTAAGGACGATTGAGTGTAAAGTTGGTGTGCATATTTCATGAATAAAGCGATAAATGTATCTACAGTTATTCTGATGTTTAACTAAATTAACAGTTGTATTTAGTTAAAATATTTGATTACTTTTATTAAACAATAAAATCTTGATTTTAGTGCCAAGTTATACGCAATTGTTCGGTAGTTTATTGCTGACAATAAAAAACACCAAAGTAAAAAGCTTTGGTGCTTAAATTATATTTTTTGCACATTACTAATTGCCAGGTAAATTATCAGGGTCAACACCCAAAGAACGTAAATGATGCGCTAATCTTTCTGCTTTTTCTTCTGCGGTTAAATAACGATTTCCACTTTCGTCATACCAAGACAGAAATTCCTGTTCAATTCCACCAATTTCACCTTGATGTCTTCCAATACCTAAACCAATTTCTGGTAGCCATAATGGTTCTTTAATTTGTAACTCGTAATTACCATCTACCAATTTATAAACGGACAGCGGTTGATGTTGGTCGCGCTGCCAATATTCGGGGTTGTAAATTACGTAGTAAAGTACGCCAAGTTTTCGATAAATTTCTAATTTTTCGTCGTATTCGTTGCCTGGAGTGTACGATACGATTTCTAAAGTTAGTATTGGCACTATGTCATCTTCTTCCCAAACTGCATAGCTCCTGCGAGATTTTCCACCTTTTTTACGCTCCACTCCCAAACTCAGAAATCCATCTGGGACTACAGGTACTCTCGGGTTGACACCTGTTGTATGGTAAATTGCCATATCTACGCCAAAAAACCAATCAGTACGATTTGCCCAAATAGAATTAAGGAGAAACAGCAAAATATTAGGCAGAAAATTCTGGTCTTCGTTATCCACAGGAATATCGTCCGAGCAAGCTAATTCGTCAGTGCTTGGTAGTTCTATGAGTTTAGATTTATCTGAAGGCATAGCATTACCCACGTATAGTACAGTTATGGGCATTCTGCATTCATTATAAGCAATTGATTAAGAATGGATTTTATTTTTTAGGCAAATGTTGCAATTGAAAGATTAAATGAAAGCAGCGCAATAAAATCCCTACCGAATAATGGTAAGACTTGTCATAAAACCAGCCTTCAATTGTTCTTTCATTGTAACCAGTTAAATATGAAAGAGTAGCATTACAAGCTTTCATATATCCATGAGGGCTTCGCTTTCCAGGAGTGGGAATTTCGATTCCTGGATGAAGAATTGGCATCCAAATTATGCACCATTCTTCTGGTGACATCGGTTCTAAAATTGTGAAAAATATCTGTTGGTTATTTGATTGTGTTCGCGTTTCATTTAAGATAAATTTTGCTAACCAACGAGGAATATGCAGAGTTTGATTTTGTTTCATGAGACTTACCGGGAGCGAGTTTTTAAATTAGAGATTTAGGATGGGGAGTTTGATTAAACGAAGGAAGAGGGAAGAGGGAAGAGGGAAGAGGGAAGAGGGAAGAAGTTGGAATTGCGAAGGGGCTGTTACCTTAATGCAATTCATTCACGCGGAGCGTGTGGCTCATCACCGTCATAAGGTTCTCTTATGACGGTGGGGAATTTAACCCATAATTGAACCGAAGATAGTTGCCAATATTTCCAACTTCTCCGTCACTCCTTCCTTCGCACCGAAGAACGAAGTGAGTTAAAAAAAAAACTCCCACAAACAGAAGTTAAACAGCTTTTAATTCTTTCTGTTTACGGTTGGATTCGACAGCATTCATCCAATTTTGAATTACCTCAAATTCCGAATAACCTTCAATCACTGCTCTGACCACATTCTTCTCGTAGGAATCGGCAGTGTACTTAGGATGAGCAGACAAAGGGGAAGCCCAAGCAAGACACATGGTTTTTACCAATTCATCAACCTTGCGACTATCAAGTTGACTGGGACGCTCAACACCATTGGATTGCAGCCACTCTTTAATTAATTCAATGGGATAATCAAGCAAGGTACG
>JBCBPQ010000394.1:0-5306 GCA_039820645.1 Cyanobacteria bacterium J06633_8
CACCTTTCCCCAAATAACAATGACATAATGGTTTTTCAATCAAGGACTCCATTAAACTATTAATCGCAACTGCAGCTAACAAACCCCCACCAATAGTACCAACGGTGGTAATATAATCTACACCAGAAGCCATTAACCGCCGCTTGGCTGCTGGAGCATGACTAAAGCCGATGGGCATTCCGATAATTAAAGATGGTTGTAGCAGTTTTTCCTCAATAAGTTTTAACGCAGATATTAACACTGATGGCGCGTAACCGATAATAAAAATACAGCCAGGAGTTAATTTTTTTAAACCCTCGCGCCATACTTGATGTTGCCAAAATTCGTTTTCCGCTTCTGAAGCACTGTAAATATGGGGGTCATTGATTAATATATTGACTTTTATGCCTAAATGTGTAGCTCTGGTATGGTCGAGAGCAGCAGAAACTGGGAGAATGTCTACAACTATTTCGCAGTTATTTTTCAGAGCATCTCTTGATGAAGCTATAGCACTTTGACTCAAGCGGATAAAGTCTACTAAACTAACATCACCAGAAGCTAATACAAGTTTGCTAAGTAAATCTCTTTCAATTTCATTTTTATTCGATAAATCTGGTAACAACTGCTGTAACGATTCGCTGAAATCTTCTGGATGAGCTTCTACAGCAGCATCTAAACCTTCCCAGAGTTTTTCTAATTTTTTAGTCCCCAAACTAGATTCTATTTCTAAATGTTGTAATTGTGCGAGTGCTTCTGCTTGGATATGTTGACAATGCTTATCTCTACCTAACAAACCTTCTAAAGCGGATGCTGTTTTTCGCAATCGTGATAATTGTTCAATGACAGATTGGTATTGCTGCTGTAGTTGAGCAGTTAAGTTATCTAAGTTGTCTGGTTGGGGATTATTTGCTAACAATTTTTGAATGTGGTCTAATTGAAAACCCTGTGATTTCAGTGCAACTATTCGTCGTAAATATTGCACGTTTTTATCAGTATAAAGGCGATAGTTACCTTCAGAGCGCTCTACTTCAGGTAATAAACCTAACTTGTGATAATGTCTCACCATCCGGGGAGTCAAACCACCACCAACTTCTTGAGTTAGTTGTTTGATTGTTAGGTATTGGTTTTTTATATTTTCGCTCGAATTCATGTGAGCGGTATTATTTTCAGATTTGTTAGCCATATTGGTATTTTAAACCTTGACATTGATGTTAAGGTCAAGATTTAGCCTATAACCATATCAATACGGCAAAATGCCGTATACAATATAAGAATCAACTCATCCTACATATTTTATGAGTAATCCTAACGTTCCAAAATCAATGGCTCGCTTAGAAGCTCGTGTTAAACCAGAAATAAAAGCTTTATGGCAAAAAGCTGCTGATTTACAAGGAGTAACCTTGACAGATTTTGTTATTGCTAGCGTTCAAGCTGCTGCTTGTCAAGTTATCGAACAGCAGCAAACCTTAAAGTTGAGTACAGAGGATGCACAAGCTTTTGTAGAAGCGATTTTAAATCCACCTCAACCCTCTAATAATCTAAAAGAAGCAACTTCACGTTACAAGCAAGTAATAGAAAATAATGGCATTAACGATTGAGTTGCTTGATAAAAAGAAGCATAACCGTTCGGCGTTTGTTAGTGGAAATGACAGTTTAGACAACTATATACGTAAGCAAGCATCCCAAGAGCTTCAGAAAAAAGTTTGCACAGTTTTTGTTTTAATTGATTCCCCTAATGTTGATATTATTGCTTACTACACACTTTCTTCCTATACAGTAGATGTCGCTAGTTTAGATGAAAGCTTCGCCAAAACCCTACCGCGCTATCCATTACTACCTGCCACTTTACTAGGTCGTCTTGCTGTTTCTCAAGCCTATCAAGGTAAAGGTATGGGTGAGTTGATTTTGATTGACGCTCTCAAAAGAGTATTAGATGCTACGGCACAGGTTGCATCGTTAGCCGTAATAGTAGAAGCAATAGATGAAAATGCTGTGAGCTTTTACCAAAAATATGGTTTTCAACAGTTTAAGCAATATCCTTTGAAACTTTATTTACCTACGAAAGTAATTGCTACAAATTTTTACTAACGATTAAATCTAGTGGTTTGTCCCACAAGTTTTGATGGTTTCGTTTTCTTCCTAACATCGGGAGACGTAGCAGTGCTACGTCTCTACAACCGGTCAGAATTAATGGGACAGAAGGTTCGTAGTAGCGCTTTAGCGCACATTATCTTATCAAATTAAGAAGGGCCGTCTTCCCAACTACAAACCCTAATATTCAAGAATTTTTAAAATGTACGGAATATTACTTATTATTAATGTATCCTGTATCGTAATTATTCTCGATAATACTGGTTATGGAAGCAATTACAGCTAGCGCGATCGCCACTCTTGCCTTTAAGAAAGCTTTTGAAAAGTCCATTGAAAAATTTACTGAGGCAACCTGGAATAAAATTAACGCTCTACGGAAAAAGATTTGGCAGAGGTTTGGTAACAATCAAGCCGCGCAAAATGCTTTAGTTGTTGCTGATACTGGTTCCCAGGCAGATTTGGATTTAGTGGCTCAATACTTAGAGCAGGAAATGGAATGGGATACAAGTTTTGCTCAAGAAGTACAAAATCTAGCCCGTGAGATTCAGCAAGAAATCAATATCGGTAAAATACAGGGGCAAAACTTACAAAACGTTTACGGTGGCGAAGCAGAGCAAAATATTGTGGTTGGCAACAATGCACCGGTGATTCAAGGTGGTAGCGGACACAGTATTACATTTAATTGACTAGAGTCGTCGGCAGGGGAACCGACAAAGTACTATCCCATCAAATATATACCAAAAACTGGTAATCCGAACTTTGTCGGCAGAACAAATGAGCTTGTCAAAGTTCACCAGGAGTTACATCAACACAACAATAATAGAGTCGCGATTTCTGCTGTATCGGGAATGGGTGGTGTGGGTAAAACTGAATTAGCGATACAGTACGCACAAAAATACTACGATGATTATTCTGGGGGGATTTGCTGGTTAAATGTTAGAGATAACAACTTAGCCAATGAAATTATTCAATTTATCCAGCAGCAAATGGGTTTGGAAGTTCCACAAAAGGATAACCGAGAAAATCCCCTGACTTTGGAGGAACAAGTAGCTTGGTGTTGGGGAAATTGGCAACCATCGGAAGGTTTGGTGTTGGTAATTTTAGATGATGTGACGGAATACAAAGACATCAAAAAACTATTACCAAGAACTGATAATCAACGTTTTAAGTTATTAATCACAACTCGTCAGCGACGGTTAGATACAAATTTAGTTGATATACCCCTTGATATTCTTTCAGAAGATGAAGCTTTATCATTATTGAGAGGTATTTTAGGTGAGGATGATTCACGCATTGACAAGGAACTGGAAATAGCGAAAAATTTATGTCAATGGCTGGGTTATTTACCTCTGGGTTTGGAATTAGTGGGAAGATATTTGGTAGAAGATGCGGATTTATCAATCGCTGAGATGTTGGAAGAGTTGCAAGAGGAGCGATTGAACAATGAAGCTATCAATCCCGATTCAGAAGATTTAGAAGACACAGAAATTACAGCTAAGTTAGGGGTTAAAGCTGCATTTAATTTAACTTGGGAAAAGTTGGATGATAAGACTCGGGAAGTTGGAGAGTTATTAAGTTTATTCAATTCCAATGCAATTGCTTGGGAGTATGTAGAGTCTGTTAGCGACTCGTTAAGCTGGAAGAAGAAAGATATTAGAAACGCGAAAAAGCAACTTCATGGGCGCAATGTCATTAAAAGGTTAGGAGAAGAAGCAGCTAGCTATCAAGTTCATCCTTTAATTCGCCAGTTTTTACAAGTTAAGTTACAAGCATCAGTACAAGTAAATGAGTTAAAACAAGCATTTGTTAGTACTTTTATCGAAATTAGTAAAACAATTCCCGAAATAGTAACCTTAGAATTTCGTGATTCTGTTAAAAACGCGATTCCTCATTTAGCAGAAGTTGCAGAAAATCATCTTGATGTAGTTAGTGATGAAAATTTATATTTGGCTTTTCTTGGTAATGGAAGATTTTACCGAGGAAAGGGTTTATATACTTTAGCTGAACCTTGGTATGAGCAATGTGTGTTAGTAGTGCGATCGCGTTTGGGAGAAAATCATCCCTCCACAGCAAGCAGTTTGAGCTATTTAGCTTCTCTCTACAAAAATCAAGGAAAGTACGAAGAAGCTGAACCCCTTTATATCCAAGCTTTGCAATTAAGAAAACAACTTCTGGGAGTTAATCATCCCTCCACAGCAAACAGTTTGAGCAATTTAGCTTCTCTCTACGACAGTCAAGGAAAGTACGAAGAAGCTGAACCCCTTCACATCCAAGCTTTGCAATTAAAAAAACAACTTCTGGGAGAAAATCATCCCTCCACAGCAAACACTTTGAACAATTTAGCTGCTTTCTACAACAGTCAAGGAAAGTACGAAGAAGCAGAAACCCTTTACATCCAAGCTTTGCAATTACATAAACAACTTCTGGGAGAAAATCATCCCAACACAGCACTAAGTTTGAACAATTTAGCTTTTCTCTACTATAATCAAGGAAAGTACGAAGAAGCAGAAACCCTTTATATCCAAGCTTTGCAATTATATAAACAACTTCTGGGAGAAAATCATCCCGACACAGCACTAAGTTTGAACAATTTAGCTGTTGCCTACTCTAATCAAGGAAGGTACGAACAAGCTGAACCACTTTATATCCAAGTATTGGAATTAAGAAAACAACTTCTCGGAGAAAATCATCCCTCCACAGCAACCAGTTTGAACAATTTAGCTTTACTCTACAAAAATCAAGGAAGGTACGAACAAGCTGAACCCCTTTATATCCAAGCATTGGAATTATATAAACAACTACAGGGAGTTAATCATCCCTCCTACGCAACCAGTTTGAACAATTTAGCTTTACTCTACAAAAATCAAGGAAAGTACGAAGAAGCTGAACCCCTTTATATCCAAGCTTTGCAATTAAGAAAACAACTTCTGGGAGTTAATCATCCCGACACAGCAGGCAGTTTGAACAATTTAGCTCTACTCTACTCTAGTCAAGGAAAGTACGAACGAGCTGAACCCCTTTATATCCAAGCTTTGCAATTAAGAAAACAACTTCTCGGAGAAAATCATCCCCACACTGCAACCAGTTTGGGCAATTTAGCTTCACTCTACGAGAGTCAAGGAAAGTACGAAGAAGCTGAACCCCTTTATATCCAAGCTTTGCAATTAATAAAACAACTTCTCGGAGTTAATCATCCCTCCTACGCAACCAGTTTGAACAATTTAGCTATTCTCTAC
>JBCBPQ010000395.1:0-5306 GCA_039820645.1 Cyanobacteria bacterium J06633_8
ACAGTTAACAGTGAGCAGTGAACAGTGAACAGTGAGCAGTGAACAGTGAACAGTGAGCAGTGAACAGTGAACAGTGAGCAGTGAACAGTGAACAGTGAACAGTTAATTTCTATAAGGAGCCTACAATCCCAGCAAGCTCGGTTTTATGTTTAGCGAACTTGGGTAATCCCTAATTGAAACCGTAGGCATACATAACTGATAACTGATAACTGATAACTGATAACTGATTATAGAGTGTAAGTTAGACAACAAATACTGATAGATATAAATAAATTATTTGGCTAAATTTATTTTTTTTATATCGTTTTTGTCTATTTACAGCACGAAGGCAGATTGTAGAAGGTACAAAGCTATATTCTAAAACTCATGTGGGATGGGCATCTCTGCCCGTCCGATTGTACTTCACTAAAATCAAATATGCTATATGGGTGTAATTTTTTAATCGAAGATTGCCTTATCTAGTTTGTAAAATCAAGCAAAAATTTTGCACAGAAAATTTCATTTTTTGAGGATATTTCCATGAAGCAACAGTTATTTCTGATCAACTTATGGGTTATAAGCACGGTTAGCATACTAACTGTTGCTCCTGCATGGGCTAAGGGTACGGAAACATTATTGACTGAGGAGAGCAATAGCTCAGTTGTTAATTCTTCTAAAATTGCTCAATCGACTTCTTCTACTAACAGTGCGATTAAAGTGACTGCTGTGGAACTTTATCAGACAGAAGCAGGTTTAGAAGTGGTTCTCAAAACCCCAAATCCAAAGCTGCTCAAACCAACGAAAACTACTACAGCAGGGAATACAATTGTTACCGATATACCCAATGCAGTATTGGAATTGTCCGCAAGTAAGGAATTTTTGTTCGATAATCCGATTCAAGGAATCACGCAAGTTCGGGTAACTAATGTTGTTGGTAACATTGTCCGTATAGAAATTACCGGACAGGATGGACTACCAACAGCGAAAACCCCTAGAACCCAAGGACAGGAATTTATTCTGGGAATTTCACCCTTTGGAAACTCAACTACTAATACAACATCTCAAGATAATAATTCCTCAACAACGCAACAATCAGGGGAAGATGGTGTAATTGAACTGGTAGTCACGGGTAACGCAACTCAAAGGTATCGGATTCCAGAATCTTCTGTAGGTACAAGAACCGATACCCCAGTAATCAATGTACCACAATCAATTCAAGCTGTTCCCAAACAAGTACTTGAAGAACAGGGAACCACAACCTTGGGAGATGCGCTACGCAACAGTGCAGGAGTCACAACTGGTCGTACTTCTTCTGATTCCCTAGCTATCTTACCTGTAATTCGTGGATTTGAAAGTAAAAATACCCTGAGAAATGGGCTGCGAGATACCACTTTAGGAACAATCGCAGAAACCACAAATGTAGAGCGATTTGAAATCCTCAAAGGACCAGCTTCCGTTTTATTTGGTCAAGGTGATTTGGGGGGAACTGTTAATATTGTCACCAAAGTTCCATTAGATGAACCTGCTTATAAGATAGATTATCAAATTGGTGATTTTGGTTTGCATCGTCCGTCCATTGATATTACCGGACCTTTAAGTAATAAAGCTAATTCACCAGCATATCGTTTAACAACTTCTTATCAGTGGTCAGAAAGTTTTAAAGATTTTGAGGAGAGACGTACCTTCTTTGTTTCTCCTGTTCTCAAAGTAATTAATACTGACAAAACCCAGTTAATAGCAGAAATAGAACATGTGAATTCTAATTCTACTGGAAATGCAATAGAACTTCCAGCAGTGGGCACTGTAATAGATAACCCAGAAGGAAAAATAGACTCGGGTGTCAACTTAGGAGAACCATCCCTTTCTGAAAGCGAAAATAGAGTTACTCGATGGGGTTATCGATTCAAACATGAATTGAACGATAATTTAGCGATCGCCAACGAGTTACTGATTTCGACAGCTGATATTCCTGTAAGTACATTTGCTGTGGGTACAGGTCTCAGAGATAATCGTACCTTTGACCGGGTTCTCATAGAAAATCCAAATAAGTTAACTAGCTTCAATCTCAACACCAGTGTAAATGGGAAATTTAATACAGGGGATATCAAACACGAACTGCTCTTTGGTGTAGAACTATCGCGAGATACATTTAAGGATCTACTCAATATCAATTCAATTGATTCGATTGATATTTTCAATCCCCAATACTCACCTGAAAGTCTCTTTCCCTTGGGTACGCTAGAAGATGTCAAAACTGAAACGAATTCTATCGGTTTTTATCTTCAAGACCAAATTACCTTTTCCAAGCAATGGATTTTGGTTTTAGGTGGACGATTTGACGTAGCTGACCAAACTTACGAAGACCGTAACGACTTAAGACAAAGTTTTGAGCGTACAGATGAAGCTTTCAGTCCTCGTGCGGGTATTGTTTATAAGCCAGCGGAAAATATTTCAATTTATGGTAGCTATACCCGGTCATTCAAACCTCAAGTCGGACGGGAGAGGATCGACGGTGTAACCGGCGAGCCATTGCAGCCAGAAGTAGGTACACAGTATGAAGTAGGTGTGAAAGCCGATTTACTGGATAATAAAGTTTCAACAACACTCTCACTCTTTCATTTAGAGCGGACAAATGTAAGAGAAAACATAGACCAGTTCAATGTCCAGCAAACCGGAAAACAACGCAGTCAAGGAGTTGAAGTCAGCGTAGTAGGTGAAATTCTACCAGGATGGAATATCTTAGGCAGTTATGCTTATACAGATGCCATAATTGCTGAAGATGATTTTTTTACCGAAGGTAACTACCTGATTAACGTTCCCAAAAATGGTGCTAGTTTGTGGACTACATATCAAATTCAGTCCGGGAATTTGGAAGGTTTGGGATTTGGCTTAGGGCTATATTACGTCGCAAAACGTCAAGGAGACTTAGACAATAGCTTTAGTCTTCCCAGTTACCTACGAACAGATGCCTCCTTATTTTACAAACGTAATAACTTTGGTGCTTCCCTCAACTTCCAAAACTTATTTGACGTAAATTATTACCAAGGAGCGCGTGGCGAATTCCGAGTCTTTCCCGGGGCTCCCTTAACAGTCTTTGGAAAAGTATCTCTAGAATTTTAGATTTTTGATTTTAGATTTTGGACTGAGGAGTTATGAGTGAGTAGTGAATAAATAACCTTCGATTATTATTACGTGGTTCACGGTAAATAAATATTCGCCTTCCAAACTTCCTACAACTAACCACTAACAACTAACAACTAACAACCAACAACTATCAACTATCAACTATCAACTAACAACTAACAACTAACTCCTAACTCCTCATCAAAATGCGTACCTTCATCACCATCTGGCTCGGTCAAATAGTATCCACCATTGGCAGCTATATGACAGTATTTGCACTGACTATCTGGGTTTGGCAGGTAACAGGTTCGGCTACTGCTTTAACCTTGGTTGGTTTTTTTGTTCAACTACCGCGTCTGCTAATAACTCCATTTTCGGGAATCATTGTAGATAAATTTAACCGCAAACAGTTGATGCTTCTGGGCGATATTGTTGCTTTTTTATGTACTCTCACCATCTTTTTGCTGCATTTCACTGATAGGTTAGAGCTTTGGCATCTTTATTGTGTAGTGGCAATTTACGGTGGTTTTGGACAAATCCAAACTTTAGCTTATTCAGCCTCAATACCCTTAATAGTTCCCAAAGAACAATTCACCCGTGCTGGGAGTATGAGTGCTGCTGTTAACTATGCTTCGGCAATTCTTTCTCCGATTTTGGCTGGTAGTCTTTACCCAATAATTGGTTTGGGTGGAATAATTGCGATAGATATTACAACTTTTGCTGCTGGGTTAATAACTTTAATCATTTCCCATATTCCTCAACCAACACCCTCAGAATCGGAAAATGAAAATCCTATCAAAGAAAATATTTGGCAAAATCTAACTTTTGGTTTCCGCTATATCTTCGCTAAACCACCTTTAGTCGCAATGGTAATTGCTTTTACATTGTTTGCTCTCCCCAACGATATCGGTAAAGTCTTGTACAATCCTTTGATTCTGGCTCGAACGGGTGGTGATTCTCAAATCTTAGGAAGTGTGACGACTGCTGCTGGTATTGGAGGGATTAGCGGAGCATTATTACTTAGTGCTTGGGGTGGTTTTAAACGTAAGGTTGATGGAATGCTCGTGGGTTTTATCGGTGCTGGTTTCTTCAGAGCTTTACTATGTTTTACACAAATGCCTTCAGTTTGGATGTTCTCGATGTTCTGTTCTACCATGCATACCCCATTGTTTTACAGTTCAAGTAACGCGATTTGGTATGCGAAAGTACCACACAATTTACAAGGAAGAGTTTTAGCAGCAGACCAGTCTATAGGCATTGTAATCTCTCTCCTAGCTCCATTAATAGCCGGTCCCTTAGCTGATAAAGTATTTGAACCAGCCATGGAATCCCAAGGTGCTTTAGCCCCCATTTTCGGCTCAGTATTTGGTACGGGTAGCGGGGCTGGAATTACCCTAATATACGCGTTCGCTTCCATTTGGATGTTAATGGTAGGTATAGTTGGTTATTTTTTCCCTACTTTACGTAATGTTGAAAAGCTTTTACCTGATTACGATGAAGCAGAACAAACCTAAGTTAAGTAAAGGTTATCGTATCATTTGATTCTTTATTATGGTGGGTGCAAATTTTGCACAAATAAGCGTCTGAACAAATTATTTGAAAGTAAAGCTACAAACGAAATAAAATACAAAGAAAACATAAATATGTTGTCTAGATACCTTGTTCAAACTTAGAGTCAATTACTATTATTGTTTACATAAATTAATAAATAGTGATTTGGAGTACAGGTAAATGCAAGATACAGAAAATCGTAATGGTTTTGTTTGGGGTTTTACTCCTCAAGCTGAACTTTGGAATGGTCGTTTAGCAATGATTGGATTCTTAGCAATTGTTTTAATTGAAGTATTTGGTGGAGAAGGTTTTTTACATTTTCTAGGTATTCTATAAAGTCTTACTATAGTTTTGTTAAACAAGGATTATAGTCATTTAAATCAGCAAAATTCAACCTTATTTACACAAATTATGCTATTTCCATGTTGTTGGTATTTTGAACAACATGGAATTTTTATTTATGAAAACTTTTTTTCTTAGAAAGCTAGTACCGCTTGCGTTCGTAAGAAGTAAGAAGTAAGAAGTAAGAAGTAAGAAGTAAGAAGTAAGAAGTAAGAAGTTTGATTTTTTAGGCTTTTCAGGGATTTT
Source organism: Cyanobacteria bacterium J06633_8 (assembly GCA_039820645.1). GTDB lineage: Bacteria > Cyanobacteriota > Cyanobacteriia > Cyanobacteriales > Nostocaceae > Rivularia. The sequence continues at coordinate 5,242 of JBCBPQ010000395.1, forward strand.
TACTGGGTGTATTTATTTCTAGTACAACACGGCGTAAATAAGGCAACCATTAAAAATCCCTGAAA
>JBCBPQ010000396.1:0-5269 GCA_039820645.1 Cyanobacteria bacterium J06633_8
AGAGAAACATTGTAATTGCCCGTTAAATTATGCTTGGCAGCTTCAACCTCCGCAGGGGTTACACCCTTTGCGTGCAAGTCTTCTAGCAATTCCCGCGTGCTGGCGATCGCCTTAGAGGTGTCTTCGGGACTAGTTTGCATTTCAATCAAAAACGTACCAGAATTCTTACCAGCTAAGAAGTTACTATAAATACCATAAGTTAAACCCAAGCGGTCGCGTATTTGAGAACCAAGCCTACTCGATAAGGTATCTCCACCTAAAATATGATTTAAAACTTTCGCTGCATAATATCTGGAGTCTTGACGTTTAATTGCTTTATTTCCCATAAAAGTAATAGCCTGGGCTTTACCGGGAACTACTGGATTAACGCGGATAATTGATTTGGGTAAATTTACTGGTGGATACTCAGCTAATGGTGTTTTACCTGCTACTTTCCAATCTCCAAATTCTTTTTCTATGAGTTTTTTTACTCGGGCTGGTTCAAAATCACCAACTAAAGCCAGTACTGTAGTATCAGGACGATAATGCTTTTTCTGAAAGTTAACTACATCGTTACGAGTAATTTGCTGCAAACTTTCTTCTGAAGGAAAGCTATAAGAAGGATGTGTTTTGGGAAAAACTGCTTGTAAAAAAGTTCGTTGAGCTACTTCTTCAGGATTGTCTAAATCCTGCTTGAGGGAAACTAAAGCTTGTTTACGCGCTAATTGGAGTTGCCCGCGAGGAAAGGTTGGATTTTTAATTACATCTCCTAAAGTTTTTACCAATACCGATAAATCATCTGACAAACCATCTCCTTCAAGATAAACACCTTCGCGATAAGTATTAAAGTCTAAACTTGCACCGCAGTCTCCTAAATCTTTAGCAATACTTAGGGCATCTTTACCTTTAGTTCCGTTCATCAAATTATCTGCAACCAAAGCTGCTAAACCTGCTTTATTCTCCGGATCGAATTCCGAACCTGCTTTAATATAACCACCCAAACTTACCGTAGAAGTACTTTTATCTGGTAACAGTAGAATTTCTAAACCATTAGATAAAATAAACTTTTCAGGTATAAACCTACTTGTTGAAGCGATAGTCGAATCTATTGGTGGTAAGTACTTAGTTACATCACTGTTTCTGAGAGTACTTTTAGAAAAATGTTCGCTGCTTTGTGTAGGTATTTCTTTATTCTCAGTTTTTTCTTTAGCTGCTATATTATTAGGCTGAAAAAATCCGACTGTTTGTTGTTGCTGTTTCAAATATTTTTGAGCTACCCGTTGTATATCTTCAACTGTTACTTTTTTGATGGCAGCTAAATAACGGTCTGTATAAGTATAATCCCCTGTTGTAGCTTCATCATTACCTAACTGCATTGCCAAAGAGGTAATATCGCGATTGCTCAAAATGACTGAAGCTTCTAACTGAGCTTTTGCTCTATTTAATTCTTCTGATGTGACTTTTTTATTTGCTAAAGTACTAATCTCACCATCGACTATCAATTTGATTTGAGATAACTTAGAATCGGAATTTGCCGTAACTAATAATTCGTACCACCCTGCATCCTGTAAACTGATCGCACTTGCCGATACATCACTAGCTTTTCCTGAATTTACTAAAGCTTGATAAAGACGCGAATTTCTTCCCTCTGCCAAAATATAATCCATTACATCTAAAGCTGGTACATCCTGATGTTTTGCTGAAGGTAGGGGATATATTGCTTGAAATAATGGTGCAGAGCCAGGTTGCTTTAATACAATCGGTTGGGAAGCATTAGAAATTTCCGAAGAATCATCTAAAAATTTTTTATCAATAATATCAACTTTAGTTTTCGAGTTGATTGAGTCTATATTTTTATTTTTCGGTATTTTTCCAAATATTTCTTTGACAGCTCCAATAGTTTTACTTGTGTCAAAATCACCTACGATTACTAACACTGCATTATCAGGGCTATAAAAATTTTTATAATACTGCTTTACTTGATCTACAGTAAAATTTTCTACATCTTTCTGAGTACCACCTACAGGTAAACCATAAGGATGATTGGGAAAAGCAGCCTGCATCAGCGCTCTATTTAAACGATACTCAGGGCTGTTTTCGTAACCCTTTAATTCTGAAATTACTACCCGTTTTTCACTATCTAACTGCTTAGCATCGATAACCGCATTCTGCATTCTATCTGCTTCTAAAGTCAGAAGTGCTTTTAATTTATTGCGTTCGGCGGTACCGTAATATACTGTTTGGTCGTGACTTGTAAAAGCATTTGAATCGCTACCTAAAGCACTAAAAAGTTTTCCGAACTGTACGGGACGACTTTTTGTACCCTTGAACATCATATGCTCTAACTGGTGAGCGATGCCGTTTACACCTACTGTCTCATTGCGAGTTCCTACTTTATACCATACTTGTACAGTCACCACTGGTGCGGTATGTACTTCCTTGGTTATCACCGTCAGCCCATTTTCTAACCTAGTCTTACGAGCATTTTCTGCAACGGTTAGTATTGTATTTTCTCTAGTCACTAATTCCTTGCGATTATTTACGCATTTTGAAGCAGCTAATAACTTGCTGTCACTCGATTTACTGCTAAGAAATAGAACTAGGAACGGTACTAGCCCTAAAACCAAAGACTGAAAACGACAAATACGTAAAAACGTAAAATATACAGACATTTATTTGCTTGATTTATCTGTAAGCTTGACTACAGATTTTTCCTATGAATATAGTCTAATCTGTATAATGAAATTGTCGCCTCGGCAACACTACACAGAGTGTTTATTCTACAGACAAAAGTAATTAATTTCAAGTATTCATTTACTTGTTAAATTGCGAATAAATTCCAGGGGTAAATTATCTGTATCCGCAATGAAAGCAACTTCATAGATACAACTGCCGATTTGCTGCTGAGTTGGTTCTAAGAGTACCTTCAAAGGCTGTATTACTTTCGGTTGTTTGAGAGATGCTGCCGCAAATTTTTCTTTGATATGATTTAACCAACTTGGCAAGTCCGATGCAAGTTGGGTGATATCAAATGATAAATGGTAATATCCGACATAATGCTCGTCATTAAATGCATCCGCAGCAGGCTTAGGTTCGGGAATTTGAATTAGTTCAATCCTTCCCCCCAATCCTTCCATCCAACAAGCCAAAGTATAACCTGTGGTGAAGCGTTCGCATACTGTAAAGCCCAATTGTTCGTAGAAGGCGATCGCCTGGTGGATATCCGCAGTCCGAATAGAAGCGTGATGCATTTTTTATCTTGTTAATATTTCCAACGGAATATTTCTAAAATGCTTAGAAACAAAGGTTAGGAGTTATAGCAAAGAAGACTCCTAACATTGCAAATTATTCAAACAATCTGAAGTAAGGGTAGCGTACCGGAACCCCAGGTTCTTTTTCCAAATCAAAATTTATAACTTCCCAGCAAGAATCGTTACTAGTTTCCGGGCTAAAGTCCACCGGTAAACCATACAATCGAGCAGAAGTTACGTCTGAATTTTGTCCGCCGCGCCACGGGGAACTACGCTCCAAATAACCGCCCATTAATTCCTGATACCGGCGAGCAATTATCACTTTAGTTGCTCGATAGCCTTCAGTATATAGCTTATCGAGAGCTTCGTGAATTTCAAACCTAATTCCGTCGGGATGAGTATGCTGACGATACCATTCATCCTTCCATCTTCGCCAATGTCGCCCGGATTGGAGATGAATTAATTCACCTGTTTTCGGATTAGCTTCAAAAGCCCCGTGACGGGGACATAGGTATGTATCAGTTAATGTCAGTGCCGGAATAGTTTGACGACAGTGGGGGCACTGAATCTCGGGACCAAATATCGGGTACTGCAAGCCTGGATTCATCATGAAGTGTATATAAACATCTTTATTTTTATCACCATTTTTTGTTTAATTTTACACTTGCAATACAATTACTCTAAGTAGGCGATCGCGCAAGGTTTAGACTTAATAAACGATTAAAATTGGTTTGACTTAAAAAGTATCTTACTAGTAGAGCATGATCTAGATAAATCTACAGTTTTTTCTGGACATAAAAAATTGGTCGATATATCCGTTTTGTTAATTGTATTAACAACCGTTAACACTTACCAAAATTAGATCATGGTATTGTAGTCCTACTCCAAGCATTACAAGGTTGGGGTACGAGCAGTGTTCTTGCAATATATTTATATTCTATCGTGTATACCACTTCCTACTGGTCTTCTCCTGATATTTCAGCAGCAGCTTTTGTAGCGGCTAATGCTGTTGTTATGGGTTCGGTTAGCATTGGAGCAGAGGCAAGTATTTGGTACGGTGCGGTTGTCAGAGGTGATGTAGAGCGAATTGAAATTGGTAAATACACCAATATCCAAGACGGAGCAATTCTCCACGGAGATCCAGGGGAGCCTACCATTTTAGAAGACTACGTTACCATTGGACACCGAGCCGTAGTGCATTCTGCATACATTGAAACTGGAACTTTAATCGGTATTGGCGCAGTAATCCTTGATGGGGTACGTGTGGGAAGCGGCAGTATTATTGGCGCAGGTGCAGTAGTAACTAAGAATGTACCTCCCTTGTCTCTCGTCGTTGGAGTTCCAGGTAAAGTAATACGTCAAAATTCTCCCCAAGAAGCAGCAGAACTAATCGAACATGCTAAACGCTACCAAAAATTGGCTTTAGTTCATGCTGGCAAAAGTACAGACTTAGGCTTTGTCAAAGAATGAGTCACGAGGATTTCTCATCTTCTGATTCCTCACTCTTAAATTCACATTCCCAACTTCACACTCTTAACTAATCGCTGTTCGCTGGTAACTTTTAGCTAAATCTGTAAACATTCTTTACATGCAGGGGTAGAAAAATTTGCCAATTCAGCTAAAAATAAAAATGAGGACAGTTGATAAAACTTAAAATTTCACCTAAAAGAGGGGTTGTAGATATGAACATTGATACTCGTATACTGATTGTTGTAGCACCTTTAGCTATTGCTGCTGGTTGGGCGTTATTTAATATCGGCTCTGCTGCATTAAGACAACTGCAAACTTTTTTAAAGAAAGAAGCGTAATTTTTTGATAATTTTCGCCCTTAACCGGCTGTTTTCCTTTATGGAACAGTCGGTTTTATTTATTATAGTGTTCCAGACATTTTCGATCCTCCCGAGATGGAGCCTTAAAAAATGGGCAGGCTTTTTGTGTTAGCGAAGCGTTTCCGTTAGCGCAGCGTGTCCGAAGGACATAGGAAATAAGATGCCGGATGCTCAACTAATTAATTGGTTTATGTTCGCGAAGCGTTCCCG
>JBCBPQ010000397.1:0-5249 GCA_039820645.1 Cyanobacteria bacterium J06633_8
AATAGTTGCATAAAAAGCGAGTTAGCATATACATCGAGTTATACTAAACAAATAATTCTTAAATTCAGTACTAAAAGTATTATTTTCTCTTGTTAAAAGTGCATTTATTCTAACAAGTATTTACAGATTCAATTTTTGATTATTTTCCTTCCTCAGATAAATTAAATCATTATAATTTAAGTCAAAAGATAACCTTTGTATGGTGATTTACCTGCGTTTAGTGAAAAGGTAATGTACCATAGCGATTTAGTACGAAAAATGACCAAATAATTGAGAAAAATTTTTATTAAGTAAGATTACAAATCGAAACTCATCGATTTCTAAACATTTCACCTATGTCTACAGATTTCACATCAAAGTTTTCTACAGTGGTTAATTTGATGCAGTATCGCTCAAATAATCAACCTCTTCTAAAAGGTTATATTTTTCTGAGAGATGGCGAAAGTCAGGAAGATTCCCTTAACTATAGAGAACTAGATACAAAAGCACAATCAATTGCTGCTCATCTCCAGAGTTTAAATATGATGGGAGAGCGAGCATTATTGCTGTATCCACCGGGGTTAGAATTTATTGCAGCTTTTTTGGGATGTTTGTATGCAGGTGTGATTGCAGTTCCAGTTTATCCACCAAGAAAGGGACAAGGTTTATTTAAATTACAATCTATAGCAGCAGATTCTCAAGCTGAGATTATTCTTACAAGTCAAGTTTTATTTAATGATATAAAGTCTTATCAAAAGGAAAATTTACTCTCATTAAAATATATAGTTGAGACTGATAGTTTACCTCAAGATTTAGCAGAAAATTGGAAAAAACCGGAAATTAATAGCGATACTTTAGCTTTTTTGCAATATACCTCTGGCTCAACCGGAAATCCTAAAGGTGTGATGGTGAGTCATGGTAATTTAATGCACAATTCAGATTTAATCTATCAGCATTTTGGACATTCATCTCAAAGTAAAGGCATGATTTGGCTGCCACCGTATCATGATATGGGATTGATTGGTGGTGTTATCCAACCTTTGTACGCTGTGTTTCCAGTAGTATTAATGTCTCCGGTAATGTTTGTCCAAAAACCATTGCGTTGGTTATCGGCTATTTCTCGCTACAAAGCTACAACCAGTGGTGGACCAAATTTTGCTTATGAAGCTTGTTTACAAAAAATTACAGCAGAACAACGAGCAAGTTTAGATTTAAGTTCTTGGGAAGTAGCTTTTTGTGGTGCTGAACCAATTCGTGTTGAGACTTTAGAGAGATTTGCTGAAGTTTTTTCTGAATGTGGATTTCGTAAGGAAGCTTTTTACCCTTGTTATGGTTTAGCGGAATCAACATTATTTGTCAGTGGTGGTGAAAAAACACAAGAGTATAAAGTATGTGAAGTTGAATCCAAAGCTTTAGCTGAAAATCGTATTGAAGTTAAGGAAGAATCATCGGAAATTACTGCAATAGTTAGTTGTGGTAAGGTTGAAGCGCAACAAGTCGTTATAGTCAATCCAGGTAATTGTAATCCCTGTGATGAAAATCAAGTAGGAGAAGTTTGGGTAACTGGAGAAAGTATTGCTCAAGGTTATTGGGGAAAGGTTGAGGAAACGGCAGAAGTTTTTAAAGGAAGAATAGCGAAGGAAGCGGAGGGAGCGGAGGAAGCGGAGGGAGCGGAGGGAGCGGAGGAAGCAGGGGGAGCGGAGGGAGCAGAGGGAACTCCCTCACTCCCTCCCTCTCTCACTCCCTCCCTCAATTCCTTAGGTAATCTTTCACCGGGAAGGGAGTATTTACGAACGGGGGATTTGGGATTTATTAGGGAAGGGGAATTATATATAACTGGAAGAATTAAAGATACGATTATTATTCGGGGTCGGAATTATTACCCGCAAGATATTGAGTTGACGGTAGAACAAAGTCATCCTAGTTTACAGCCTGGATGTGGCGCTGCTTTTGGTGTGGAAATTGCCGGAGAAGCTAAGGAAGAGGGGTTAGTAATTGTTCAGGAGGTGAAGCGGGAAGGTTGGCGGAGTGTTGAAGTTGATAAAGTAATTGAATCAATTCGAGCTGCTGTTTCAAAGCAGCATCAGTTACAGATTTATGCCGTAGTTTTGCTGAAACCGGGGAGTATTCCAAAGACGACGAGTGGTAAGGTTCAAAGGTATGCTTGTCGTGCTGGTTTTGAGAATAATAGTTTGAAGGCGATTAGGGAGTGGCAGGTTGAAGAGAGCAGAGGTGCAGAGGAGCTGAGGAGCGGAGGAGATGATGAGAATCAAAATAGTAGAATTTGTGCGGATGAGTTGATTTTGTGGTTGAGGGAGTATGGGAGTAATTATATTAATTCCCGTTTGATTGATGAGCGTCGTAGTATTGCTCCTCATATTGTGCTTGATTTTGGCAATCGGGGATTGTTGGGAATGCAGGTTCCTGGTGAATATGGTGGGTTGGGGTTGAGTAATTATGATACGATGCGGGTTTTGCAACAGTTGGGTGCAATTGATCCTACTTTATCGCTGTTTGTGGGATTAAATAATATTCTGGGGATTCGTCCGATTTTGCGCTACGGTAGCAAGGCTTTAAAAGATGAATTATTGCCTATTTTAGCGACGGGAAGGGAGTTAGCAGCCTTTGCAATTACAGAATCGGGTGCTGGTTCAAATCCCCAAGCGATAGCGTCTCAAGCGATTCCTGATGCTGATGGGTGGAGGTTACAGGGTACCAAAATTTGGAGCGGTTCTGCTAATTGGGCTGGGGTTACTAATGTATTTGTACAGCATCAAAATAAAGATGGTAGCTGGCAGGGAATTAGTGGCTTTGCGGTACGAAAAGGTAGCCAGATGCGTCAGGGTAAGGAAGCTTTGACAATGGGTATGCGGGGGATGGTACAAAATACTATTTACCTTAATGATGTACCCGTGAGTGCTGAACAAATGTTGGGTGAACCTGGTGCTGGAATGCAGGTCGCACAGGATGCGATGATGTATGGAAGATTGGCGATCGCCGCTGCGAGTGTGGGAGGTATGAAGCGCTGTACTCAATTAATGTTGCGCTACAGTTCTCGGCGTTCTGTTTCCACGGGTAAATTATTAGAAAATCCTTTTGTAATCAAACGTTTAAGCGAAATTACTGCTGCGATAACTGCTACGGAAAATTTAGTTTCTCAAGTTACTCGAAGATTGGATGTAGGGGAAGTAATTCCCATAGAAATATATACGGCTTGTAAAACTGCTGCTCCCGAATTTTATTGGTATGCTGCTGATAGTTTAGTGCAGGTATTGGGTGGACGAGGTTATATCGAAACTAATATAGCGCCACAGATTTTACGGGATGCGAGAATTTTACGTATTTTTGAAGGACCTACAGAAACTTTAAATATGTTTTTAGGTTCAAGAGCTATTCATGAAAGTGGAAGTTTGGTAAATTTTATTCGTGACAGTTTACAAGCTCCAGAAGTCGCTGAAAAATTGCAAACAGCAGCCAGTCAAATTTATGAAAAAACCTCACCCCGCGCTATCGCGCACCCCTCTCCTTATAAAGGAGAGGGGAAAGCTTCACCTCGTTCTAGCGGACACCCCGAACCGAGACAAGGAGAGGGGATGGGGGTGAGGTTATCTGCAACTCGTTGGGCTGCGATATTAACGGGTGAAATAACGACTTTTGCGATTCTTTGGGCTGCTTTACATCACACACAAATAAATTCACCTTCCAATTCGATTTCTCGTGCTATTGAATGGGTGAAATTTAATTTTGAAGAAAAACTCAGACAAGCTTTATTAACTTCTCAACCTACAGTTTTATCTCCCCAAGAAAATACCGAATTGATATCTAGTTACATTGACACCATTGGGGATATCGAACAAACCTTACCCGTCGAAGATTGGGAATTAGACGAATATTTGAAAAAAGAACTCTCCCCCTCCGCTCCCCCTGCTCCCCCTGCTCCCTCCGCTCCCTCCGCTCCCTCCGCTCCCCCTGCTCCCTCTCACACCGCTTCGTCAATCCAAACCTGGTTAGTCAACTGGTTAAGCAAAAAATTAAAATTACCCGAAAACGCTATAGATGTAAATAAATCTTTTGCTGACTATGGGATTGATTCGGTGATTGCCGTGGAATTAGCACAGGATTTAGAGGAGTGGTTGAATTATCCCCGTGCTATTGAAGCAACAATTGCTTGGAATTTTCCCACAATTGAATCATTGAGTAATTATCTTGCTCAAACTTTGGTTAATGCAAATCCAACAGATAGTCAATTGGAAGAATCAATTTCTCTGTCTGAAGAAATATCAACAGAGGATTCATCCGATTTAGAGTCCATGACAGAAGATGAATTAGCGCTGCTACTAGAAGCTGAAATTAATGCTGCTAAGGAGAAAGATAATTCGGAGTGAGAATTATTTAATTTTTCCGTTACTATAGTTGGCTTTACAAAGATTTTCTGTTGTCCGGTGAGATGTAGAGACGTAGCATTGCTACGTCTTTATAGAGATGAGATGTGAGATGTAACATTGCTACGTTTTTACATAGTTAACCGATGAAATTATTATTTAAGTACTATGAAACCAATTGTTAGTTTTACTACCGAACCAGAATTTTTAATCGAATCAGAAGAAACTATTGCTCTATATAATTTTACTCTCAGTGAACCACCTCCAGATACTGGTATTACGGTAAATATTAATGCACCTAATTTATCTGAGTTTGATTTAACTAAAACTCAAGTTGAAGGAGGTCAAATTACTTTAGATGATGAATTAGAACAACAACTACAAACTGCTTTGGATGGAACTCGTGCAGCAGAAATACCTGGTGCAGCGGTAGCAATTGTCTCTCCCTTTGGTAGTTGGTTTGCAGCGAGTGGTGTTTCTAGATTAGAAGATAATACACCTTTAGAGGCAGATGACCGCTTTGAAATTGGTAGTATTACTAAAACTTTTGTAGCGACCACTGTATTACAGTTGGTTGAAGAAGGTAAGTTGAGTTTGGAAGATACTCTGACTACATTGCTTCCTGAGAGTATCACTGCTGATATTCCTAACTCTGAAACAATTACTTTAAAACAGCTACTACAACATACTAGCGGTATTGCTGATTATGTAGATGTACTATTTACCCAAGCAGCAATAGATCCCACTGTATTTTTACAAGAATGGGAACCAGAAGAATTAGTCGATTTGACTGATGGTATAGAACCATTATTTGAACCGGGGGAATCTTGGAGATATTCCAGTACCAATTTTATTTTGGCAGGATTAATAATTGAAGCTGTAACGGGT
>JBCBPQ010000398.1:0-5234 GCA_039820645.1 Cyanobacteria bacterium J06633_8
ACCTGTTCTAAAGTAAAGTAAGGAAGTGCGATCGCCAATCCGACGTTGAAGGGAGATTGATTGATGTGGAGTGGGACGTAGTTTTCGGTATTATGAACAACTATTAAGCGTAATTTCTGCCAATTTTCGATTTGTTGAGCAATTTCGTACCAAAATCGTAACATCGGTAAAAAGTCACGAGCAATTTCTGGATACTCAAAAATTTGATTGACTTCATTTAAAGCTAAAACTACCGGTGAATCAATTTGAGCGAGTAAATAAGCTTCAAAATAAACTTTACAGCTAACTTTACTTCCCATATCCTCATCCCAATAATCATCAAGCTTGGGAGTTAAATGTAATTGTTGGGTAACGTTGGCACAAAACCATCTCAAAAATTTATCTAGAGAAGTAAATATAATATTATCAGCTTCTTGAAAGTCTATATAAACAGTTTTGTAATTAAAATTTTGTGTATGAGCAATAATCCGATACATTAATGAGCTTTTACCCATTTTTTTCGGTGCTTTAATCCTAATTACACATCCCGGTTTATGAATTTCTTTGATAATAAGTTCTTCTATAGGAGGACGTTTAATATATAAAGGTGAATTTAAAGGAACAGAACCGTTAGGAAATTTTATATAATTTGAATTTGTTTGATGAAAGAATTGCTCGTTATTGTCTGTAAACTGATGCTCTAAATTTTCTTCTGCTATATTTTTATCAAATAGTGATGATGAAGCGATATTATCGCCTATATTTGTAGTTGATGACTGATAATCTTCAAATACTATTTGTAAATTTTTCTTATTTACCTTTTGTCCCAAGACTTCAGAAAGATTCTGCCATAATTTAGAACCGACTTCTTTAAAATAGTTGCTATTGTACTTAGAACCTTCAGCCATTTCTATATACCCTTTCCCCTCCCAAGATTGACGGAAAATCAAACGTTCTACAGGAGAAAGTTGACGAGATAGCATCTGTAATTCTATAATCTCCAATGCTTCATCAGCATTCATATTAAAACTCGAAACACATAAACAGAATTATACTTAGAAATTATTTTAAATCTTTTTAGACAAATAAATCGGGGAACAGTATTTTTTTAATAAATCAGATTTTAATATACTTCCTACCTTTAATACCTTTAATACTTTTCTTACTTTTCTTACTTTTTAAGCCTAATATAGAAAAAATGGTAATTAATCATCATATAGAAAATCAATCAGCAACAGAGGAAAAACAGTTAAAACGAAGAAATATGGAAGAAGAGTTGACCTAGCCGATGTTAAATATATTCAAGCTAAATCATAGTTTTGGAAGACTTGATTAAATTGAATCTCTTCCATAATCTCTGTTAATCCATCTTTGAATAAACAATTAAATATTCCGATACAAATATCTTTACTTATCTTAATTTATTGCAATGTTTCCAACTCTTATTGATGCTATTATCAATAGTCCAACAGCATTATAGGAGTTACAGTATGTAATATACTATTGGTAGGCTGGCGAAAGTAATACGCAATTTTAATTTTACCGTTTCAAAGCTTGTAAAATCGTTGTTTTTTTGTAGTATGTTGCTTGTATTTTGATAGTAATTGACTCGAATTTACAAAAATTTTCTCACCTCGATTTACATTGCTTAAAGTTAGATAGATATCGATTTGATTTAAATGATGAATTAGTGAGACGATACAAGGTTAATTTAAATCATTTTGAAAATAAACCAGTGTGAAAAGAAATAATAGATTTACTTACAAGATATAATTTATAGCAAAGAAAGAATAAGAAGTCGAAGTGGAAAGGTAAAAAGCGTGAATCTTGTAAGTGTATATATAAAACGACTAAGCTATCTAACTTGTTTACTATCGCTTTTACCTTATTTCACTGCAAAATCTGTAAATGCTCAACTAATTCCCGATAACAGCTTGGGAAAAGAAAGCTCTATAGTTAATCCTTCTGTTGAAAGAGATTTGATTGAAGGAGGAGCAATTCGCGATAATCATCTTTTTCACAGTTTCAGGGAATTTAACGTAAATCCGAATCAAAAAGTTTATTTCAAGAACCCAGATAATATTACTAATATTCTGACAAGAGTAACTGGAAATAACGTATCGAAGATTTTTGGTACTTTAGGAATCAATGGAACTGCTAATTTATTTTTAATCAATCCCAACGGGATTGTATTTGGTGAAAACGCGAAATTAGATATTGGTGGTTCTTTTCTAGCTTCGACTAGCGAGAGCATTATTTTTGATAATTATAAATTCGATGCAGTAAACCCTGAAACACCACCACTACTAAAAATTAATCTTCCCCTGGGTATACAACTTGGGAGAAATCCGGGAAATATCGAAGTACAAGGAAAAGGACATACGACTTTTGGATGCAACTTTACGTGATTTTTTTGGTTCTCCAGATGTTGTAACTGGAAATTCTGGAAGCGTTACTATAAATACTCCCTTCTTAAGAATTTCAGATGGTGCTGCGATTAATCTCGTAAGTGAAGGGTTTGGAAAATCTGGAAGGGTGGAAGTAAACGCTGATTCGATAATTCTCAACAATCAAGGAGGAATCACCATTGAAACCACCGATGATGACGGAGGAAATATTCAATTAAATACCGACACATTACAAATAAACAATATCTTTCAAAAAAAGCAATTGCTTTATCAGTGACTGGTTCGAGCGTTTCTTTGAATCGCTCTAAATCTTCACTAATAATCGGATTATTTTTTCCGGCAGCAGCAAGTGACGGATAAAGTTCATCGTTCTCTTCTTTAAGATGTTGAATAATCAGATCGCGTGCTTCGAGAAGTCGTTTGTGTCCCTTTGGTGTAGCCGCACCTAAAAGCTTTGCTTCTTTTAATGCCCGGTCGATTTCATGATGTTCGCGCTTAAATCGCTCGATCAGTTCGCTAATGCTCATAGTGTTCTCCTTTCTTTGTCGCAATTAAAAAGTTCAAACTTGATTCAGAGGCATTCAATAATAATTTAGCCTGCTGCCTAAGAAAGCAAGTTCTAAACTTCAAGTATTATTCTACATAAAAAATTATAAAAATAATCACATTTAAAATGTAGAAATATAGTAAATTTTAATGAAAAAGGAACTAAACATACTTTTCATACTTTTCATACTTTTTAAGTATTTACAATAATTATCAACGAATTCAATTAATGTAAAAAAAATATAAATATTGAAGTAGGAAAAATAAATATTATTCGGATATTTTATACCAGATAATTATTTTTTTATTTATAATAGGAGTAGCGTAGGAGTTACGTTACTATAGTCATTGATACTGTTCTAAAGCAATCCCAAACAATAAAAAATATTTGTTAGTGCGTAAGTCCTGTCTAAATATTAATTATTCATTGAATAAAATTCTGTGGCTTTAAAAAATGTTGATGTTAATAAACCCGGATTACAAAAAAAACCGGGTCTCTCAATTCCTACTTTAAATTACACAGCAAAAATCGAATCTTGATTGCTGCTAAATGTATGAGCAGATTGTCCTGCAACTACTGCGAGCTTGTCACCTTCAAGGAAGATTTCAGCACCCGAATCACTATCAGTAAAGTTGAGATTATCTAAACTACTAACTTCTAACTTTGTAGAACCTAATTGGAAGTTGAAAATAGTGTCGAAACCTTCACCTTTATCTAAAATAACGGTAGCTTCTCCACTACCAAGGTAAACAGTATCTAATCCAAAACCTGAGTTAATTAAATCATCACCACCATTAGCGTAGATAATATCATCACCTCTACCACCTTCGATAGTTTCAGCATCGGAACTACCGTAAATATCGTCGTCTCCTCTTCCACCAATTAAGGTATCTCCTCCACCGTTACCAGAAATATTATCGTCACCTCTACCACCACTGATTATTTCAGCAGCATTGGTTCCGTAGAGATTGTCATCTTTTGTGGTTCCAGATATTTGTTTAACAACAGGATTATCCACTGTTTGAGCAAATAATTTAACATTATCAAATTCTACGTCTTCTCCCGAATCTCCTAAAAGGTTAACCAAACGAATTCCTAAATCTTGTCCGAGGAAAGCTTCTGTTTCGGTAGCAGTGAAGTTTACTGTAGAAGTTGCAAATTCTCCTTCTGCAATGCTCAGACTATTATCATCCCTAGCGAGGACTTTTCCACCTGCTAGTAATTCCACACGATAACCGGGGAAACCTTCGTAATTAAAGCCGTCGTCTGGGTCATTTTCCGCAGCGTTACCAACTTCAACTTGTAAAGTGTATTTAGTATTGGCTTTTAGTTGAGTATCGAGAGTTTGAGTTAAACCAAATATTCCGCTTCCAACTGGTGCTTGAGAATAAGCATATCCGGTGTTTTCTCCTTCTGGAGCTTCTGAAGGAAATACATTTGTAATTGGATTATAAGCACCAACATCGGTGACATTTTCACCAATTAATGCATCAGGATCGAAAACTTTCCAACCAGGAAGAAATTCACCCAAGCTTGTTTGAGTAAATTGGTTTTCTGGTAATTGAGGAATTTCAAAACCGGGGTTAACGATGGCGATCGCACTACCACCAACAGAAGTATCAACAATCGTAAAGCTCGCAGCGTTATCTTCCGAATCAATACTGTACTCACCATCCGCTAAACTGAATTTAACGCTTTCTGGTCCTTCGGTATTGTTATCAGCGATAATATCGTTCAATAAAGTCGCGCTGGTTGCACCTTCTGCAATAGTTACGGTTGCTCCGTCAATTAATCCGCTGTCGTCGTTAACAATCAAGTTAAAGTCGGTGATATTCTCGCTTCCTTCGACAAAGTAGGTGATATCTCCTGGTAATGGATCTGTATCTTCGACTAAATCGAGATTGACTGTTAAACCACCACTTGGAGCAGCTTCTGTTAACTCAAAATTGAATTTGAGTTGCTCTCCTTCATTTACGTTTGTTGGTTCTGCGCTTAAGCTAACGATGGGTAAATCGGTGATAATTATATTTGCCGAACTCTGGTTAGAATCAATGGTGTAACCGTCTCCTTCTAAAATAGTAAATCCCGAAAGTTCTTCTCCTTCTGGTACACCGTCAGGGATACCTGTAAACATTAGTTTTGCTTGAGTTGCTCCTGGTTCTACAATGATAAAACTAGGACTATTGCCTTGGGTTATGAGTTCTATATCGCTAATATTTTCTAAGGCAATAGTCCTAGTTTTATCATTGTAGAACCAGGAGCAACTCAAGCAAAACTAATGTTTACAGGTATCCCTGACG
>JBCBPQ010000399.1:0-5191 GCA_039820645.1 Cyanobacteria bacterium J06633_8
TCGTCAGCAAACTCCCCATCAATTCCTCGTTGGTACAATAGTTCTGCTAATTCTGTCCCCGTAAGGCGATCGCTGTTTAAATATATTTTCAGTGGGTCGCTAACTTGAGCATCATAACTCAAAATTTTCCCGTAATTATCAATTTGATCGCGAAGACTTTTGCACTCCTCAATTGCTTGGGAAAATAAAGCTTTACCTGATTCAGAATATCCCTTGTTAATCGCATCTTCAATGCTGAGTATTAACAGATTACTACGGGTAGTAGTTTCAAATAAAGCCATCACCGCCATAACTTGCTCAACTGTAAACCGAGAATTTGATGGTAAGTGGAATAAAGCAGTTTGAACCAAACTCCCGGTATACTTATGTAAACTATGAGTTACGATATCGGCATTAAATGCTATTGCCGATTGCCATTGTTCCTCAAGAAAGGGAAAATGGCTTCCGTGAGCTTCATCTACTGCTAAAGCTATATCGTGATTTTTACAATAATCAGCTACCTTACCAAAGTCGATAGTGACTCCTTCATAACTAGGATGAGTGAGCAGCAAAGCCGATATACCACTAACTTCTAAAGCAGAAATTACTTCTTCAGTATTAGGCATCAAAGATTTAGAAGGAATAAAATAAGGCTCCAACCCCGCTAAAATGATTCCGTTTATTGTGGCAATATGACTGTTAAGAGCGATCGCAACTCGTTTGTATTGAGTTCCCAATAAAGCACAAGCTGTTAAAACCCCTTGAGTACCTCCCCCAGTCAGCCAAAAACTATGTTTCGTACCGTATAACTGAGAAAAATGTTTTTCTATGCTTTGGGTACGAGGACGAGTTAAAAACGGTACATCGTATTCATAGATATCTTCATTTAGGCTATCCCTAGCAATTCCTTGATGAGCCGGAGTGTAAAGACTAACTCGAACATCTTGATTATGAGACGCGATTAGCTTATGCGAAAATTTGACCGTTGCGTAAGTCCTATAAAGGTAGGAGAATGATTCCCGGATTTCTATTAATTCCTCGGTAACAGGAGTAAAAACGGTTATCTAAAAATATTTAATTTAGAAAGAAACTCAAAACTCGTTGTTTTGATGTAGTACGCAACCTGTAATTTTGCAGTATTTTGGTTGAATTTACAAAAATTATCTGACTCTGGTTTACATTACTTCATCTTAGATAAATATCAATTTGATTAGTGTTGTAAAAATGTGAGATGATTAAAAGTTTATTTACAAATGGATAATAAATCAGAAAGTTGATTTAAATCTGTTTAAGAAAAAATCGAAATAATTACAGACTTGAAAAAATCTCAAGCAATCAAATAATCTAATCGGCAAGCATATTTATAGCAGTTTTCGGTTGAGTAGAATACAAAGAAGGACCCCTTCCCCTCTCCAAAGTAGCGGAGAGGGGAAGGGGTGAGGTTCAGACTGTATTGCACCCAAGTGAAAACCTCTATATAAAAACAATAATCGTTAAAGTTTAATTCACGAATTGATAGTTTTTAACTGGCAGATAGATTGTGTCGCTTTGGATTTGATTTCGTAGAGCAGTTACCGGATTCTTTACCCAAAGCTAGAGGTTTGCGGAGTTTGGGTACTACTTTACAAGGGGTAGGAGATTTAGATTATTCCTGCAAATTTTTCTGTTTATATTTTTTAAAATTTATCTCAGACTAATTTTTTTCTACTGGATTATTGTTTTCATCCACCAAAATTACTCGGGGACGATGTAAAAGTGCCTCTTCTTCTGTCATTTGAGCGTAGGCAATGATTATTATTTCGTCACCTAATGTATTCATCCGAGCTGCTGGCCCATTGAGACAAATAGTGCGGCTACCCCATTCACCAGGAATTGTGTATGTTTCCAGACGGGAACCATTATTAACATTGACTATTTGTACCTTTTCATTAGCAAGGATATTGGCAACTTTCAAAAGTTCTTCATCAATGGTTATGGAACCTTCATAATACAATTGTGCTTCGGTGACTTTTACTCTGTGCAGTTTGCTCTTAAAAACTGTAATTAGCATTTGATTCTACTTATAATTATTGAAACGATACTACACGCTTTTGACTTTCAAGGAGCCTTTAATTCTATCAGAGTTGGTTAGTTTTATCTGATTCTGTTTAGCGACCAGTCTAGCAAAAATGGCTCTATGGGTATGGTAAACGCCAATTTGAATTAATAAAATGATTATGTACGAAATCTGTGAAAAAAGATTAAATAATTGTTTTTACAGATTTAATATATAATCTTGATGTTAATATTCCTTTGAAAAGAATTACTGTTAATCACGGGTTTAAAGTTTCATTGATAGCCGTCATCAATAACTCCGAGACAGATATTCCCGATGCTTTTATCATCGGAGCAAACGAACCTGTATTAGAAAAAGAACAATACAGCCCTGCTTCTAAAAACCAGGGCAAACATCTTAGTTTGCCGTCTTTAACGATGATTCCGCACCTGACTTCTCGACCAAGTTCGATGTATTCTTCGATTAAGACCTGATCTGAATATTCAAAGGCTGTTTTCAGAGCAGAATCATATGTTGAGCCACTCCCCGCGAGTCTCCGCGACGGGGATTCGGGCATCTACTTCAGCTTTTCGCCCCTACTGGCTATCTGGCTGGAGTTTAGCACCTTGTTAGAGAACTGCTCAAAAGGACTATGGTTGCCCTTGCTTTCACGCTCGGCTACTTGCTCGCAGTTTGTTTTGTATCGTTGCCACGCCTCTAAAAGATACGGCTCCGTATCTGGATACTCCCCGCCACCGCATCCCGCAATGACAACACATCTCCATAAACGCATCTAGCCAAATACGCGCTCCACAAATCCCTATGCATGGGTTGAATACCTGTAACATCCCTATGCACTCTCTCAGATAACTTCTTCTTGATGCGAGTGCCGTCGAGGTGAGTTTGTGATAAAGCGGTTTTTTGGGTAGAAAACTTAACTAACTTGCCCCCGGCGCTTTCAGCCTTGCGAGCAAGTTCTGACTGGAAAAAACCTGGTGACTTGGCAGATATAGCTTTACCGTAGCGCTTCTGCCAGCCTTTAACACTTACGTTTTCTGTCTTAATCCTGTTACCGTGACGCAATATCTCGTTAACAAGCTTGCGGTTCTGAGACTTACCGTAAGCTGCTTTCTTGCGCTCAATCGAAGCGCATTTAGCTTGTATCCGACGGTAGTTTCTTGTCTTTATCCATTGCTTCTTGACTGATATAACTTTACCTTTCTTGCGAACAACTTTGTTACCAACCTTCTTGTCAAAGTCTGGCTCAAAATTCTCTGGGTTATGTATCCTTTGAGAACGCTGCATTTTACGCTGTAACGCTTTAATCTCGCGCTCATAGGTTGGCACGTTCTCAGCAAAAGGCAACAACCCAGCATAATCATCACCAACAAAAGCTACATTACTTATATTCAGGTCTAACCCGATAGTGCCATCTGTGACATAGTTTTGAGGCTTTTGATAAGGCAATCCCTCGTTAATGAGTTGAATGTACCAGCGCTTTTTACCATTAAGGTTACGCCACAAAATTCGGCAGTATTTAACAGGTGAATTTAAACCATGAAATATTACTGGGTTATTCCAGTTGATGACAGGTTTAATTTTTAAGCCGCACCAAACTACTTGATTTTTAAGCCAGCGCAGACCGAATTTATTAGTTTTATTTTCGATTGAACGGAACCGAGAGGGAAGCTTAAAACGCACTTGTTTAGCCATACCAAACAAAATACGCTCAACACCTTTAAACGCCCTTGTAGCAAGTTTTTGTTGGCTATTAGAGTCAAGATTGTTGGCAATCCACTTTGAAGACTTAGCGGTTATAGTTGCAAACGAATGTAGGTCATACTCAGAAAACCTTGCTTGCTTTCTTGCTTCTGCAAATAGCTCTTTACGCTGCCTTTTATCTTTATCTCGATTTAACTTTTTAGCTTGTTTATATGGCTCGGTATCTCGCACCAAATTCATCCGAACTAAAGCCTCGTTGAGACAGGCATTATATAGTTGCCTCCCAGCTTGAAATCTAGCGCCTAGTTGTTTTTCTAATTTGCTATCAACTATAAGAGGCAATTCAGTTATGAATGATGGTGTTGTTTTACGAGCCATTTGACCGACCTCTCAAATAGTGTTATTAGTACGTTAACGTACTGCTAAGTACAATGCAATGGGTTTTGAGAAAAATAACAAGTTTGGTGCTAAAAAAATATACTCTCGTCCGCTAGACAAGCAGATAATTGGGTTTCGAGGTTATGAAGGACAGCGTGAAAAGTTAAAACTTATTCCTGATTGGCAAAATAAATTAAGAGAGTATGTTAACTCACTAATTGAAGGGCACGGCGAATAAATGAAGTGAATGTCGAATTTCCTCCGCGCTATAAATAGTCGCGGCTCCCATTCTCCCGCGCTATTTTAGGTGGATTACTCCCCGAAAATTAAACCGATGCATCCGATAGAATTAGCGCTGTTTGTCTTAATAAAAACAATAATCGTTAAAGTTTAATTACAAATTGATAAGTTTTTAATTGGGTGTCATTTTATTGTCATGTTTTTTTGTCACACTCAAAAACAGTTTTGCGATTGTAGCTAATTATCTCTGTCCTCCATAGTCAATAAATTGATTGCAAGTTAATGCATCTTGAAAACTGATTACCGATGAAAACTCATATAATTCGCCCAATAACAGCAACGCTAAGTGTAATAGTTCTTTTAGCTGTTACAGCTTGTTCTTCTACAGATAATTCCTCTTCCGCACAAAACGCAAATCAAACATCTACTGCACAAAAAACCAATAGCCCAGTATCTAATAATCCGCTGTTTTCAGACAAGAATGTAGCTGTAGCGAAAAATTTCAAAACCACAACCATATTACGAGGTTTAGAAAGACCTTGGGGTATGGCATGGCTTCCAGATGGAGCAATGTTAATTACCGAGCGTCCGGGAAGATTGCGAATCGTTCGTAATGGTACTTTAAATCCCAATCCTATTGCTGGAGTTCCAGAAATTTTTGCGGTTAATCAAGGGGGTTTAATGGATGTTGCGGTGCATCCGAATTTTGAAAAAAACGCAAAGGTTTACTTTACCTATTCTCACGGTACCAGCCAAGCCAATCGTACCAGAGTTGCTAGAGCTACATTTGACGGGTCAACTTTAAAAAATTGGCAGGTTATTTTCCAGGTTTCTCAA
>JBCBPQ010000400.1:0-5152 GCA_039820645.1 Cyanobacteria bacterium J06633_8
AAAACATCCCCATTCTCATCCACAAAAAACTTCTGAGCTTCCACAATTCTTTTTCTTTCTACTCCCTGCTGCCTATTCCCCAATCCCTGACTTACATTTGGCGACGGTAAATCAACCCAACTTGTAATTACCGCAGGTTTTCTTACAGGCTGATTAGGGCTGAGCGGTAAACCTCCCCTTCCCGTTGAAACAAAGCTGCTAGCATTTTGTCTTCCTGTGGGAGTACAAGCTTGAGCAACTTGCTCTGATGCATCTGCAAGATTTTCCGGTAGTTCGATTAAACCACGATTGGGGTCAATATCCAATCCATCAATATTTATTTCACCATTGATACCCGTTTCCGAACTGGCTGTAATATCGCTGTTATTTGTTGGACTATTTTGGGGAAATATTCCGAAAATGCCGCTAGTATTAATATTAATTTTACCTCCATTACCACTAAAAGCATTAGCTGCAATATCGCTATCTTCTTGAGGTAAAGCAACGATAAACTGTGAATTGATGTCAATGTTTCCACCATCACCACCAAATTGTTTGTCTCCTGCGGTGGTGGTGATTTGGCTGTTGTTGCGGATTAGGAGTAAATCTTGAATATTTAAAGTAATATCTCCACCTGTATTGCTGCGAGTTTTCGCTGATATTGTACCGTTGTCGAGATTAATTTTTTCTGCTGCAAGTTCGATATTACCACCAATTCCAGTTCCTTGACTATCCACTGAAATTTGAGCATCATCAAAGATATTTGTAAACTTGCTATCAATAGCTATAATTCCACCAGAGCCAGTGGATTCCTTAGAAGTGGAGGCAGAAATTTCAGCCTGATTGCTAACTATCAAGTCTCGAACATTAAGTGTCATACTTCCAGCACTACCACTACCTTGAGTTTTAGCCAGTACAGCGCTATTGGCACTATCATTCGGAATCATTTCACTAATTTCGGAAAAAATTTCTTGTTCAACTAATTTACTAGCTTGAGTAAATCTATCAAGGTAATTAGAATCACTACCAGAGATAAGAATTCTATTGGCATTTTCCATCTGTGCATTCAATATGATATTCCCAGCACTTCCACTATCTTTACTATTAGTAATAATTTGTCCTCCATCAATTAGCTCAATCAAATTAGCATCTATTTGAATATTTCCAGAATTACCTATTCCCGTACTTTCACTACTCAATATCCCTCCATCTCGAATAGCCAATTTTTCTGTATTAATTACGATTTTACCGCCATCATTTGTACCTCTATTTCTAGCAAGTAAGCCACTATTGGGAGTATCATTAGCAACTAAACTATCTGCATTACGTTTTTGCTTAAAGAGCCTTATTTGTCGGTTGAAATAAGAAGAATCACTACCAGAAATTGTAATCTTTTCTTTGGCATTAATTTCAATATTACCTGCGCTTCCATCAGCAAAAGCTGTTGTTAAAAATTGACCACCATCAATTAATTCTAAAGTATTAACTGTAGCTTTAATATTACCACCTTTAAAACTGCTTCGACTGCGAGCATTTAATACAGCATTATTAGATATATTTAACTTACTAGTTATGATATTAATATCTCCACCTTTTCCAGCAGAGCTTGCTTCAGTACTTGTATAAATACCAGCAGAACTTGTATATTCAGTATTTCCAGAAATCGTAACCGCCTCATCCGCTAGAATATCAATATTACCAGCCTTTCCCATCCCGTTGGTTAAAGCCTGTATACGACCTCCTCTTTTTAAGGATAATAATCGCGTATTGATTGATATATTACCACCACTTCCCTTGGCTCTACTATTTAAATTACTAACTATTCTGCCACCGTTTATAAGCTCTATTTTATCAGTAGCATTGACAAAAATGTTTCCCGCTTTTCCGGTTCCTCCTGATTTAACATTAGTATCTAATAATGCTCTATTACCATCTCTGCCATCTAATTTTAACGACCTAGCTTGAATATTGATATTACCGCTATTACCTATGCCTTTATTTTCTACCTGACTAAAAATATCACCTTCCAAAAGTTCAACAGCACCACTAGCATTTATCGAAACACTACCAGCATTACCTTTTCCTTTTGTGATGGCAGAAATCCTAGCTTTATTTGTGATTAAAAGTGAATCAGTTTTAATATCAATATTTCCACCATTGCCTTGGGCAGCTTTTTCTACTTGACTATAAACCTTTGTAGTACCTCTGAGATTTCGACTATCGGTAATTTCAATTGAACCTGCTTGAATAGATATATCACCACCTCTATCATTATTTTTAGAGGTTATCAAACTTTCTATCCTACTATCAATTACCGATAATTTGTTTGTCTGAAGATTAATTTCTCCGCCATTAATACTGCGAACAGTGGCATCTTCAAATTCAACGGATTCTTGACCATGAATAAAAATTTTACCTGTATTTCCGGCTGCATTTTGCTTGATTATTAGCTCATTTTTAATAATGGCATTTCCACCATCAAGTTGATGATTAGTTATATCTTTAGATTGATATTCTATATTGAGTAATTCTCCATTTTTTTCCAAACTAGCCAATCCTGGAGATGAAATAGCTGCAATTGATATTTGTCCGCCATTTACTTCTAATTTGTTTTTATTTTCAACACGATTGCCTATCAAAGTAATATTTTTTCCAGAATCAACCCTAAGCTTACCAGCATGAACTATATTACCAGTTGTATTACTACCAAATTGTAAACCTAGAGGAACATTAATTGTTAGTAAAGGTTGAGAATCAGTAGATACAGCACTAAAGAAACTCCCATCATCAAACTTGATACTATCAGCGGTACTTCCGATAAAAGAGCCACCAATATCCAATTTAGCCTTGCTATCAAATACAATGCCATTGGGATTAATTAAAAATAAATTTGCACTACCGTTAGCACGAATCAAGCCGTTTATATTAGAAATCGAATTACCTGTAACCCGAGTAATTATATTATTGATATCAACAGCATTATTAAAGAAAGCTTCTTGACTTTTTGGGACGGAAAATTCTTTAAAACTATGAAATAAGTTACCACCCGCAGTAGTTCCACCTGTAATTTTACTAACTTGACCTTTAACTGTGACATTAGAATTATTCGGTAAAGTTCCGTCAGGAATAATTTGAGCTAACGTATTATCTGTAGGGTATATTAATACAGCAAAGATTGTGGCACTATTTGCTAGCACCATTCGCCAGTTTTTAAACATATTTTTATATATAAGTATTATTAACTCTGATTTTTATACAGTACAAAATACCGGAAATCAATAGACCATTACAAATGGGTCAAAGGCTTGTAAGAGAAATTTTTTTACCTCTTACATCCAGCCTACTTAATTGCGCCTTTATGTACTAGGTTATTTAGTTAGAATATAGTCATAATTGACGTGGCTTCTGTCTATTTGATAGCACAGTATTAACTATCAAGTAGATAACAACATAGTAAAAACACGTATTTTTATATAATATTAAGTTTTTGAGTGACTGGTCTTATTTTTGATATAGTTAAATAAAAATTTTTTAATGAGACAAAACATTAGACAACTACATATTAGGAGAAGCAATTAGCATGACTCTTATTACTGCTAAATGGACGGTTGACGATTATCACCAGATGATTGCTGCTGGAATTTTGCGCGATCACCTTCGTTGAGTTATTAAAGGGGGAAATTGTTCAAATGTCTCCAGAAGGGGACCTGTTGGTTGATATTGATAACTGTTTCACTGGATATGATATAACCCTTCTCGCTTAATAAGGATAGGAGAAGGGTAAGATAAAGCGAAAATTCAAGAATAATCGCTAAATATAAATTACTGTGGAAATCCTGTTTGAGATTTATTTTGTAAGCTCTTTTGAATTACTGCTCAGTAGAATTGAATCTGGTAACTGAATCACAAACTTGAGGCCAGTTTGGCTAATATCAGCATTCACAGATACGCCACTTTTAACTAACTTGTCTGTTGTTAATCCAAGAGGTAATTTTTGATCAATACCAGCACTCTTTAGTAAAGTAATTAAATTCATTGAATCAAACTTACTGAAATTCTTTTTAATGACACTTACTGTATGTTTTTTGAATGCACGATCCAAAAGATTGGGTAAATCTCTGTACCATTTCTGACCTCTGATGCTATGTCCTCTATAAGTAACAACAGCTTGATTATTTTTTATTGCAAGACCAGTTCTCATTGTTCCATGTAGGGTTACAGAAAATAATCTTGCACAGCGTCGTCTACCAAAGATTTTCACACATTCATACTTTTTAGCATTTATTGTAAATCCAAATGTAGCACCTCCGTTATCTATAGATTTGAGGTCTATATTTTTCAGAGTATATTTATTGTAACGGGTATTTTTGATTTTATAACCATCTAACTTATTAATTGCTGGGATTATTAATGGGATTATTAATTTTTTTGTCAACAGTTGACGTGGTATATTTCCACGAATTTGAGCATTACGCAAGTCTAATTCAACGGGAAAATCGATACCATCTAAATTTAAACCTATCGAATTAGCGGCAATTAAAGTGTTATGAGAAGTTGTTTGAACTGCACCAACAGATGATGAATTTATAATGAAGCTACTTAAAGTAAAGACATTAGATAATAATAAGGAAGTAACTAGTCCTGAAGTAGCTATTGTATGAGATAAAAACAGCTTCAATTTTTGTGTGTATTTCATATTTATTGTTAATTATTAATGAAATGTTTCTCCTGTGTTATTACCCTTTACGACAGGTTTTATTTTTTATGCACTTGAAGTGAAAGATGAAAATTATTAGAACGATGAACCGATGAATTGAGATAATTGAAGATGAGGAATTTATTTATCCGAAAATTCCTATAAATTAAACTCTTATGTCATTATCAAAAACACCGGAGAATACAATTCCCCGGCTAATAGCAAAAGTCTTTTAAAGAGGACTGGGTAAGATTACTACCCCTGTTTGTTTCCGATTGTTAACCACAATTCAAACCCAAATTACCTGTATCACCTTCTTCAGATTCCGCTACCAGGAAAACATCCCCATTCTCATCCACAAAAAACTTCTGAGCTTCCACAATTCTTTTTCTTTCTACTCCCTGCTGCCTATTCCCCAATCCCTGACTTACATTTGGCGACGGTAAATCAACCCAACTTGTAATTACCGCAGGTTTT
>JBCBPQ010000401.1:0-5123 GCA_039820645.1 Cyanobacteria bacterium J06633_8
CAAATTATTTCGTAATGATTTATAAATTGTTTTAGCCGTCACACACCCTACAATCTGTTGAATTAGTCCTATTTATAGGACTTTTGCTATTAGACGGGGGTTTGCAACCCTCGGCGGAATCCAATTAAGACTCAGGAATAACAGCAATTCCAGTTTTCTGAAAACTATCAAAAAACTCGCTATATTGCTCCTTAACTTCATCTAATTGAGCAAAAATTCCGTGGGGATCGGCAATTCCATCACCTTCATACTGAACGACTACCCCTGTATATGGTGTTCCATTTTCTGATACTAAATTATTGGGAACCGGATAAGAAACAATACCATCTAATCCTTGAAGAGCTAGAGATTCTTGCATTTCTGGCCATAGTATTTCACCTGCTTGTTGCACTCCGGAAGCAAGAGCGTTGGCGTTGAATATTTCTTCTGCTACTTCGGTGTCTCCTTGACCAACTGGCTGGTATATTGAACGTACTGGATGTCCTGGTAACGGGTTTTGAGCAAGATAGGGCATAAAATTAATTGGATCTGCTACTTCCCATGCTGTTCCCAGCAAGTTGAGAACGGGATAAAGATAATTTAGCTGTTGTGAAGCTTCTAGGAGGGTAGCAGCAATTCCAGAACCAATTTCATCTTCTATTAGCAATGGGTAAAAACTAGGGGAACCAGTTGGTACTACTGCACCAATTTTTGGTTCTATGGCACTGACTATATTAGCTACCTGCGCTCCATAGGATTGTCCCAAAGCCATGACTGGTGAACTTTGAAATTTAAAATCAGTTTCTCCACCAGGAAGGAGAATATCTGCATCCGAACCTATCACCTCTGAGGAAATTTTTAAATCTTCTAATGCTTCTATTAAAAGTCTTTGCTCGATTACTGTTTGTCGGAAAGTATCTCGGTAAGCTGCTAAGTTTGACAAATTCAGGTAGGAATCGGGTATATTATCGTCAAAACGTTCTGGATTGAGCGGTAAGGCACTTCCAAGGGTAGCAAATCCTTTGTCCGCGACTACAAATGCTGGTCCTCTTCCGGGAGTTGGTTGTCCCCCTGGCTCTGTTAAAGGACCTCTATCTACTACTTCAGTACTCAAACCGTTGGAACCATGGAAGTAAGCTACTATCGGATAACCACCATCTGGCATCGGTGTTTTGGGTATGGTAATTAGAACCGGAACTTCTTCGGTACGCTGTTCTATAAGGGAACCGTTTTCATCAAACTCAAAAAGTCCTTCGGTATTAAAGGGAGGAGTTCCCTTCTGAAATTGCGGCATTGTCACCGTTCCCTGTAGTTCGTAGAAACGAGGATTGCTCGCACCATCTTCTGGAGCTAACTGTAAATTTTCAATTGTGACATCGTAGCGTTCTACTATTTCATCGGATAATCTGGCAAATTCCGATACTACATCTCCTGTGGTAAATACTGTCGCTGCTGCCACTTCATCGGGATTAACTGCAATTTGCTCCAGTGTTTCCCAAAGTGGTTGATAAAGTTCCTTCGCTTCGTCTCCTAATTCACCTTCAGGAGTTTCACCGTCAATTAATTGCTGCAAAGTAGGGGAAGCACTCAAAGGTCTACCTATTGCATTATCCAAAGAATTTTTAACTACATAAGCATAAGTACGATTGGGATTAAGTATTATACCCGGTGCGGGGGCAACACCAAGTAGAAAAGGTGGAACATAATTAACATCTGGTCTAAAAGTTGATGCAACAGTTGGTATTAAGTTACCTCGATTGGGAGAATCAGGATCGATATCTATTAATAAAATTGGTGAGTCAGTATCTGCTGCAATAACATCATCAAAATCTTGGGGAGCAACAGGAAAATTAAAGCGAAAATAGCCCGCAGTGTTTGTAGGGAAACCGGGGTTATCGTCTGCAATACTCTTTATACTTTCGGCGAATATATTATTATCTGGAATTGGAAAACCTGTTAAATTTGGGCTTCCATCTGGATTTAATCGTAAATCGTTTGGATAAGGAAGATTATAAAAATTATCTTCGTTTGTAAGGTCACCTTCGAGGTCAAAAGTAGATACAGTATTCAATCCTGTAATCAAGTCAGATATTGAATTTGGTGATGTAATAATATTACCAATAATACCTTCCGAGTTATTAACAATTGGGTCTGATAAAGTTTCTAGAATATCACCTCCTAAATCGAGAATATCACTTCCTAAATCTACTAAATTAATATTTGAAACAACCTCATCAAAAAGCTGCTGGGCATTAGTTAAAGGAATTCCTGTAGCAATATTAGGCAATAAGTCTTCTATTGTATTAGTTAAATTAAAACCTTTCGTGACAGAATTTAATGATTCCGATAGGTTGTCAGTTAATTTGAAAAATATGTTATCCATAATACTATTATGATAATTTATCTCAATATTTACACTGTTAAAATATGAGATAATTATAATCATATCAAAGATAGAAAAACAATAAATAAGTGTTATACCAATACTGTTCGGTTAAGGGAAGATCCTCCCTAACCCTCCTTAACAAGGAGGGAATAAAAGCCCCCTTTTTTAAGGGGGTTTGGGGGATCTGAAAACGAGTAGTATTGAGTATTATACTGACTGCTTGTCTTAATACATTAATACTAAAAAAGACGCAAAATTTGCGTCTTTAGAGATTAATTTATAGTTAACAGGAATTACGCAATTGTCACAAGACTCAGGTAGGTGCGTGACAGGAAAACATTATTATTGCGTTAACAATCAAGCATTGTGTCACGTGCCCCTACAAGAAAATATGCCAGTTGCGTAAGTCATAGTGAAATCGGGATTTGACAATATTAAACTGAATCACCCAACAGTCACTAAACTTTTGCGACTAAAACACTCCACCTTCTCATAAACCCCAATTAAACTATCACCAACTTCAAAAAATAAACCATTGGCTTCATCTTTTGAAAAACTTAAATGAGGATATTTCCCAGCAAGTTGAATCGCACTCATCGCTTTCCCTTCCATTTCATCTGGCAACAATCCCGTAGAACCAATGTAAAATACCAAAGGTGATATTCTATCTCGATAAATCTTCTCTACATACTCATCTAATTTCGCTTTCGCTGCGGTTAATGCTGCAATTTTTTCAAGATTACCTTTAATAACACTGCTGGAAACTCCCCCAACTATTTCTAAAATCCCCGCAACTTTCCCATTATTCTCAATTCCCAGAAAATCATCAAAAATCGGTTTCATCAATTCATCAACTTTGGTAATTTTCATTCTTGGTGAAAGTGACTTTTGATGAATAGCTATATTTTCCCTCAAAGTCATTTCAAAGGTGGGTTTACTGAAAATCTCCCCTGTTTGAGTATCGTAAATCTCATATCTTCTTTCTAGGAATTTATTGGCAGAATAAAGTTTACTCAAATTGAGAATATCTTTACTACCGATATCGATTTTATAGCTGATTCGGGTATCAATCGCACCTTCGGCTTTAACTGTAGGAAAATTGAGATAAAGATTTTCGGATAAATAATGTTTTTTCAATTCATCTAACTGTTCCGGTACAAATGTATCGGATTCCTGCTTCAGATGGGCGGAAATGATGCTGGCTAGAATTTTAATTTCAGCTAGTTGGTTAAATAAACCGTCAATATTACTATATTTCCCATCTAAGCTTACTAACGGCAGATTTTCTAAATTGATTATATATTCAGAACGAAAATCAAAGCTTTGCGCTGAAATTATACCTTTCTGTTTAAGTACATCAAAGGTTTTCTTGCTGCTGATTTTTACTTGCAGCGATTTGATATTCAGTTGGCGATCGCTAACTACTGTATAGTTGTTGTAACTAGTCAAATCATTGGCTAACAAACCGGCAATTTCAATTATCGGAGTTTCATCTTCTGTTTTTACAAGTTTAACTTTACGAGTAAGAAGCATATTTATCGTGGCAGTGTTGCGGTTGATTTCAAAACAACCCATATCCACATAATTACCTTCATCAATATATTCTGTGTTTAGCCAAGGTTTAACTAAGTTACCCCTTGCATCTCGATAGCCTTTGACTCTTTTAATACTTTGATATTGGTAATTTTCTCGCAAGTATTTCAAGTTCACAATAATGCTATGTCGGTGTTTTTCTAAAATTTGAATTAGTTCTAACAGCGACATCTGATTATTGTTTTGAATTAAATTAAAATCGGATTCTTGCATTAGTTCATGAGAAAATATTGCTGTCTCAATATCGCGCTCGAAGTTTGCAAGCTCCTGATTTGTCAGTGCTTTAGCGTGCTTATCTATTAATTTTTGATTGAAAGTACTGAATAAAGCATATTTCGCCAGATTCCAATTACCTTCTATTAAATTAGCTTTTGTAAATGCATAAACAGCTTGATGGTTTTGCACTACAGGTATTTCCAACTGCGCGAATGTTTCTTTACTTATTGGCTTGTACTTAAAGATAATTCCGCTATCTTCAGGCTTTAAATCGTCAATTTTCAATATTCCCGCAGTACATTTTATTCTCTTTGCACTTTCAGATAGAAACACTTGATAACTATAATCAATAGCCAAAGGTTCTTCTATATGCAAATTATCTATTCTTAGTTTATCTGCAATATAGTAAGCCTTCTCTTCACCCATCAAGTTATAAATTGCAAACTTAATTCTATTACTAATAATATTTGTCATATTCATACTACCTTCGCTGTTTAAAAATTTGATCGATCAAAATTACAAGATTCTCACACGACATCTAAAACCGAACTGATTGAGGAGACAGAATACTCTTAACTATGCCTTTCTAATTACCAAACTTCTCTCTTCCATAGTACAAATCTACTATAGTTTTGTCAAGACCCTTGTATAAATTAAGTCCTCACGCCATGCAAATTTTGATTTTCTGGTAGCGAAATCAAAAAGAAACTGGGTTTGGGGAAACAGCTGCAAGATTTGAGTTACTCCCGTCACGCTCTAAGATTACTTATAACGTAGGTTGGGTTGAACGAAGTGAAACCCAACACGCTGTTGGGTTTCGTTCCTCAAACGCCACTTCCTACAACGGAACGCCACTTGCTACAACCGTCGTGTTCCTCGGCAACGCAGTGGCTCGGAAACCTCCGCAACGGAGTGGCTCCCCAACCTACAATTTTTCGGTAATCATAAA
>JBCBPQ010000402.1:0-5108 GCA_039820645.1 Cyanobacteria bacterium J06633_8
AGCTAGTTTAGTAACTGCAGATAATGAATTAAGTAAGTCAGCGTGAAAAAATATTTCTATGTTAAGAAAAGTAAATTAAACTCAAACTCTTGTACCTATTGCAAGACAGCCTATTGCCTTTTGCCTTTTCGAGGGCTAAATTTTCTGTACCGACCTACTTAATTCATTATCTGCAGTTACTAAACTAGCTGGACATACCTCCAACTTGAAGCGCAGTTGAAGCAATAATGGCATCTGGGAGTTTTACCCGATATTGCAATCGAATTTGAATAATCTGTTCGATTAATAAATCGTTACTTGTTGCTAAGTAAATTACTTCTACACGCTTGAGAAATTCTCCAAATAAATTGCGTTCAGTTTTACTCAACCCAGAAAACGCTAAAAATTCGATTTGACTGATGACGGAAATTCCCATCCATATATAAAGGAGATTCGGGGGTTTTCGATTTTCATTAGTCAACAAATTTCTCTATTTGCATGTTGGCTCACAAGCATAAATGTTAATGTAACACAAATATCGAAAAAAACAATAATGATTATCATTTTCTCAGTAATATTAGCTGTTGAGTGTTAAATGTGGTAATCTATATTCAAATCTTAAATCAAGTAGTCGGTTCTAATGGGGAACAGCCATTAGAGTTAACGGGGAAAGTTCGGTGTAAATCCGGCACTGTCCCGCAGCTGTAAGCAAGGAAAAATTGTCATCTTGTAAGTCAGAATGCCCGCCGACAAATCAACAAAAACATAGCTAAATCTACGAGGTATAGATGAAGGCACATACAATATTTGTTTGTAAGACTTGTGCAAGCAAGTGGGAAAACGGTAAGCGTGTCGGTGAAAGTGGTGGTGAAAAGCTACTTAAACGCTTGCAAGCAGATCATTCCAATTGGGAATTAAGTACAGAATTTACTATTAAACCAGTCGAATGCATGAGTGCTTGCAATCGCTCTTGTATAATTTCCTTCGCTTCACATGGTAAAACTACATATCTTTTTGGCGACATTTCTCCCAATTTAACTCCCGCAGAAGTTGAGGGTGTATTTGATTGTGCAGGCAAGTATTACGTGCATCCAGAAGGTTCCTTACCTTGGGCTGAACGTCCTCAACCTCTAAAAAAAGGCATTTTAGCGAGAATTCCAGCAGTGGAAGTTCCTGTAGAAAAGGAAAATATTGAACTGGAATTATGTAATTAAGAATTTGAGAATTTAACCCTTTTCTGTCACTCGGTCAAAATAAAAATAAATGTAGGTTGGGTGGAGCGTAGCGAAACCCAACAATACCCAGGTTTTGGGTTGTTGGGTTGTGCCTTCGGCACACCTACGGTGAACGTTCCTCAACCCAACCTACGCCTGGAATTGTCTAATTAAGAATTTGAGAATTTAATTGCAGCAAAATCTTGTCGTAATTAACTTGCAGTTGTGCTCCTGTTTATACAACTGACTAAATCCGTTTGCAAATATTTCTATTTCAGAGAATTGGGTTAATTTCTAAAAAGTTTAAACTTCAAAGTTTATCTCCTATTAGAAAAGAGATTTAGAAAGAAATTTACCTCAATCAAAACCCATATCTGAGATAGAACTCGCGTATCTTCATAAATTGGAAAAAATGAAAATTAAAACTGCGACTTTAGGTTATCCCCGCATTGGTAAAAACTGGGAAGTAAAGAAAGTCAGGAAATTTGATGCTAAATGTAATCACGAACCTTTAGTTAATTTCAATCGAGACAATAGCCAAAATCAGTCAAAATTTGACGTAACTAAACTCACGGTTACACGTTATAAAAAAGACCAAAAGCCAGGAAGATTATCAAATAGTGATTAAGGCTCAAATTATTGAATATATCAAAACATAATCTTGACACAAACTCTCCGATAAATAAAACAGTTCGTTTGGTAACATTTATAAGAAAAAACAGAATTTATATATCGCCAAAAAACCAATAATGTGTAAAACCTAATTAATTCACGGAACAGAATGAGAATGATTCTCGTCCATTGAATCTAGAATTGATTGATAATAGTAATCTCTGTATTTATAGGAGAATTAAGTGAAAAAGTTACTCGCTAATTTACCAAGAAAACCCCTAGCGTTTATTTCTCTAGGTTCACTGTTAATGACTGGAAAAATAGCCGTAGCTAATGAAACCGCTAAGAAAGTACAACCAGTAAAACGTCCCGATGCTAATGCTAAACCAGTTTCCGGAGAAAGCCAAAAGGCTTGTGTGAGACATGCAAAATTCGGTACATTTTTCTGTGCAAATGCGAACCAATTATCTCATTTGAAAAAAGGTAATCCACAAATTGATGCAGCCGATTTAAATAATCAGGATGCGTTACTTGGTGTTACAGATGCAGAAAGTGATGCTGCTGTAGAAATGTTTGGTTGTGATTGTGTTGCATCGATAAACTGCTTGCGTAAGCTGCGAAATAGTCTACCGTAGAATTAATTTTACCGTCGTAATTTCTTATTAATTATAAATATAGGGTGTAATTACTTAAAAGGTATAGGGTAAGTTTATTTATTTACGTTTTTATTGTCCCCTATGCCTTTCATTATGAACATATTATTGTTCTTAAAATTTATTTTTCGCTATCTTTTTGATGTTCTCATACCTCTTAAAATTATATGAATCGTCGCAACTTTCTGACTTTATTTAGTGTAAGCTTATTCGCAAGTTGTTCGCCTTTAGTGTTCGCTGCTAGTTACGCAGCCGAATCCAAACTAAAATCCAAAAAGAATCAATCAAAATCTAAAAGATGGATTTCTGTAGGAACTGTAGAAGAGTTAGATAAAGCAGGTCAAATATTAAAAGAGGAATCGTCTTTAGGTGCAATTTTAGTAATTGCTACATCTAAAAGTAAAAACTTGATTGCTGTTAATCCAACTTGTACCCACCTTGGTTGTACTGTGGATTGGGAAGCAGAAGAAAATATCTTTTTATGTCCCTGTCATGCTTCAGAATTCACTAAAGATGGTAAAGTCCAAATGGGACCAGCAGCAAAACCACTCTCAACTTATGAAGCCAAGATACTGTTAAATACAGTAATGGTAAGACCTGTTTAATGGTTATCGTAAATACAATCTGATTCCAATATTGCCAATAAATACGCAACAGCATCTACCAAACTATGATAGGATTTTAATATTCAGATGACCCCAGACATCAACTCCCAAGATTGGCAACGCTAATTTTATTCCGTCTAATTTAACAATATAGATTTTAAATAATAAATATTTATTTTGGAATATATTTCTATTCTTTCAATATAGCGAGACAGACTGTGCAAAATCGGGAAAATCCTACGCTAATAAATTAATTCAATCTCCAAAAACCCTATTATATAAGGATTATATATAACTGTTTTCTACTACTGTTAGAATTGTCAATCTTCTAACTCTCAGTTTACAGTTCAAGAGTATTATCAATACTCTTTACCAGTTTCCATACTTGTGATATTTTTATAAACCAATTTACTAGTATATATATGTATTTGATAATTATTTTCTAACTTTTTTGTTTAGTTTTCAACTTTTTTGTTCTTGCACATTTGGTAGGATTTTATAGAAGAAGCGATGTGAGGCAAGATGCGAAAACTTAAAACACAAATCCCAGTTTGGCTTTCTAGGGCAATAGTAACAATAACCACAATCACTGCTGGTATAAACTTGGAGAACTTGAACCGAGCAGAGGCTACTGTTGTTCCACAACTCCCAAAAACTAATCCTGCCAAGTCCTTTCCTAAGTCTATTCCTATCTACGTTCCGCAAATCAAGCCAAGATTTTGTCAAAAGGAACTGGAATCTGCCATTACATCTATCGTTAAAAATCCAAGTTTTAAGAGTGCAAGGTGGGGAATTCTGATCAAACCTGTTAGGGAAGCCAAGGTTCTTTATCAGTTCAACCCCAATCTTTCCTTAATTCCGGCATCAAATACTAAACTATTGACAACAGCCGCAGCAGTTAGAATTTATGGCGATCGCAATCGTGCAAAGCTTGCTTCCCTTCGTCCTTTGCTAAGTGCGGTGAATCGCTACAGCAACAACAGTAAAGCCAACTCTCTTTTGCGCCGTATTGGGGGGCAAAGAGCAGCAAGAAACGCCCTCTCTATTCTAGGGTTAAATACCAGTGCTTACAAGCAAGTAGATGGTTCTGGATTATCTAGGAGTAATCGCGCTAAACCATCGGCATTGGTATCCTTACTTCAGGGTATGTATGTTGACAATCTCAATAAAGTCGATAGAAACCTTGAGAATAATTTATTTTATAACTCCTTAGCTATCGCTGGAGTAAATGGAACATTAAGAAATCGTTTTCGCAATACCCAACTCAAAGGCAGACTCCATGGCAAAACCGGGACTTTGCGAGGAGTAAGAACCCTTTCAGGATACTTAGAAAATACAGATTATGGCACCATCGCATTTAGCGTTATGGTTAATCAGCCAGGGCAGTCAGGAAGGCGATTGATTTCAGCTATAGATCGGATTTTGCTGCAAACGGCTCGGGTAAATCGCTGCGATTAGATATATCTAATTTTTTGTTGAATAGTCTACAAAATACAGATTTTATATTCAATCTTGAATTAACTAATTGGTTTTGATGCGGCTCAGCCTTGCAGGCTAAACCGACGGTTGGATATCTTATTTATTATTTAACCCTAAGTGCTTAGGGTTGGTTGGAACCTTTTAATTTTTGTATCTACTATCTCTAATTACTTAGGAAGTCTTGTTCTAACTTGTCTTTTGCATTTTTCGCACGAGAACAAGCCCAATTTTCAGACATAATAGCAGGAAAACCTTTTCTTATAGCTTCTGGACAAACTGCATAAATAGTTAACTGACAATCAATAAGTTCTAAATGAGATTTTTCAACTTGCGGGCAGAGCTTGCTTGAGAATATTTGAATTATCAAATTCAATTGTCATATTACATTGAGCGCAAACAATATGATGGTGATGATTGGGGGAAGTTGTATTAAGTTCATAATGTTTGTGTATTTCTGCTAATTCTAACTCTCGTAATAGTCCCATTCGTGTCATTAACTTTAAAGTTCGATAAATTGTTGATAAACTAATTTCTTCCCCGCGCTTTTCAAGCAATTTACTTAAGTC
>JBCBPQ010000403.1:0-5091 GCA_039820645.1 Cyanobacteria bacterium J06633_8
AAAAATTTCTCCCTCACTCTCTCCCTCCTCAGTCTCCGATAAAAATGGGCGCATTAACTTCGTAATTCAAAAAAGGAACTGGACCAATAAAATATGGTGTAGCTCCACAGACATTTTTGAAGCGAAAGAATAAAGCCGTATCAACAGTATCGGTCGCCTCTGATGGTTCCATAACTACTACTTTAAAAGCGCTTCCATAAGGCAATCTTCCAGTAGGCTCTTTGCCTGCATTTACCGATTTTAAACAACCCCAACCACCTTCTACCTGTTGATATTTACCGCTAATCCAAGAACTTCCTTCAAATTTACCTCTAATATTACGTCCTGAATTCTCTAAATCATCAAGTTCAATATGTGGACAATCTTCACCTTCACATGGTACAGAAAAGCCCCCTACATCCGAACCAGATACCGTGCGCTGACGGCGTTTTTCAGCACGACCCCAGATAAAATCTATTCTGGCAACTTTATTACCTACTTCTGTTAAAGGAAGGGGGAAAGAAGCTAAAGGTACATCATTTAATTGGGGAATGTCTTTAATTAAAGTATTTTCCCAAGCCTTAAAATTAGATAGCTGTACTGCATCAAGGTTAGGAATATCAGAAATTGTGTATGTTGATAAGTCAATTTGGTTGAGTTTTAGCTTTCCTAAAGTCGGATTTTGGGATAAAAGGTTTGATAGATTTGTGTTGGTATTAGTTTGTGGAGATTCGGCTTTTAATAGCGCAGCGATGGGTGGTATTTCATCCGTATTAGTTTGTCCTAAGTTCGGTACTACTTCCACTAAATGTTGAATTGTTTGTTCTCCTAATAATGGAAAATCTTCTAAGGTAGAAGTGTTTAAATTGGAATTATTAGAAACACTTGTAATATTACTAAGGCTAAATAATTGGGGTTTTAACGCTTCATCAATATCTCCTAAAGTCAAATACCTATCAGGAGTATCCCCCGCATTCCATTCACGAGATAATCCGTTCGCTTTTATTGAACCACTTTCTTGTATTGGCGGCATATTGTTAAATGAAATCCTTTGCCAGTCAGGTATTAATACTTGTTGACCTCCCTCTGAAGAAATCATACGGGTAGGTAAATTAGTTGGGCTTTGTGCAAAAGTTGAACTTGAGTAGATACTGATGGAAGCTAATAAAAGTGGAAAAATTTTTAAAGTTATAAATTGACCAATTTTCATTAATCTATGTTGATATATTATTTCTTATTTTTAGTCAATTTTTTGCACAAAAGTGATTTACTATTGACGTAAAAGTATTTATCACAAAAGTAATATTTTCATATACTCGCAGGTAAACTACCGCAACACAACGGCTTTTAACCTCATTAAAATAAAGATGATACAAAAAACTCTATTGCTAGGAACGGTGAAAGTATGTCAAAACCTAAAATTCTTCAAGAAAATAAAGATTATACATTTCGCTCGTACTTTGAAATGACTTACGAGCCAGAAGAGATTTTAGCTGAGTTTGGGTATAGTTTAATCAGGTCTAAATTATCCCTGCCAAAGACTCAAAAACCACTTGATAGAATTGCGGATTTAAAAGACCGTATTGAACGAACCTTACCTCGTGTTAGTCTAACAAGTGAAACTGCTCGTCGCGAAACCCTTGTTGCACCATTATTATTAGAAGTTGCTACTTATTATTGTGACTGTCAGTTGCGTATTGAATACCCCTTAGCAGTAACTAAATGGTTAAAAGGAAACTTGGATTATTTGCTGCGTGCAAATCAAAGTCTTTTGGTAGTTGAAGCAAAAAAGGATGATATCACCAGAGGATTTACGCAAATGGCTGTAGAATTAATTGCTTTGTCTCAAATAGAAGAACAGCCATTTCAGTATGGGGCTGTAACAATTGGAGATGTTTGGCGTTTCGGTTTACTAGATGTCGAAGCTAAACGAATTACTGAAGATATTAAAATTTATTCGCTACCCGATGATTTAGAAGCATTAATGCTTGTTTTGGTAGGCATTGTTGAGCGGAATTCTTTAAATAATATTGTCTGAAGTACCTTTTTTGAATGCTTTCTAACAGTCAAACAAACAAGAAGGTTCTTTAGCCCACCTACTTGTATCTGCTGATGCTGCTGGACGAGCGTAAGCAGCTTTATTGCGAATCTCCACAATTTTATCTTCTTCCCGAATCATACTGGGTGTGAATTGCGATCGCACTTTCAAAAAGTCTCCCACACTTACATTCAAAGGTTGTTTCCCAAGTTCCTGGGCTGGAAACTTCTTAGTATTTCGATAAAATACTTCCTCAGCCGTTTTTCTGACCATCAGCGCGATTTCAGCCGGAGTAAGTAGTTTAGTTTCTCTAAGCAACCGCAACCAATCTTTCTCACAAAAATCCAGCCCTGGAAAATATTTAGCTAAGTGCAATTTAAAGATTTCATACCTTGCTCCTGCATGGGGTAGGTCTACAAAAATAATTTCATCAAAACGGCGTATCAATTCCGGAGGTAGAAACTCCAATCTGTTAACCGTAGCCATTACTAATACCTGAGAAGTTCGTTCTTGCATCCACGTCAATAACTTCCCGGCTAATTGACGGGATACACCACCGTCCGAATCAGAATCAAAACCAGCGAATCCTTTTTCAAAGTCGTCGAAATAGAGAACTAAACCATGTTCTCCATTCGCATCACAAAATTGCAAAAATTCCCGTAAATTTTTCCTTGATTCATATGCAGTAGCACCCCGTAATCCAGCCCAGTCAGCAGCAACCATAGGTACACCCATTTTCTTTGCAGCTAATTTAGCACTCAAAGATTTACCTGTTCCCGGTGGTCCCCAAAGAATCATACCTTTTGGAAAGCTAAGGTTATGCTGGTGTGCTTCTGGTTTTAATAGTACCGCAGCACGTTCTAAAATTTCTGAGAGTAAATCTAAACCAGCAGCATTCGGTACATCTGGTTCGCTTATAAACTCCACACCTTGACCTTTTAGCTTACTCTTCTTATAATCCAATACTCCATCAATTAATTCTTCTAAAGTATAAGTAAATCTAGATAAACGTTTCAATAACATTTCTAATTCACCAAGCGGTAAACCCAAACAGGTACGGACTAAAGTTTCATATTGACTTGTGTTGATATTAGTTGTAGAAAATTTATTATTACAAAAGTTTTGAATAAGGGTTTTAATATTTGACGGATTAGGTAATGGATTAATTAATGTTGGAATTAAAGGTGCTAGCGAGTGAGGAAGTTCAACATAACTTTCCATACATACGAGAAATTTTGGCACAGGATTTGAAGCCAATTCATAAACTAAGTTACTCAGCATCATCTCTGTTTGCCCAGGCAATTTACCCCTTTTAGTATCAGGTGAAATTACACCTTCAAAAACAAATATTCCTGGTATATCAGGATGTTGTAATAACCAATTTAATCCTGAAATGCATTGATGTTGAGTAGATATAAGTTGTTGATTATTATTAAACAGTTGTAACTGAGAATAGCCCTCATTCCAAAAATATAAAGGTAAACAAAGTTTTTGGGCTAATTCATGAATAAATTCTAGTATTTTCAATCTTTCAGTAATAGGGCTTTCTAGTGCAACAACAGTTTGTTTACTGTCAAATAGTAATGGTAAATTATTTAAATTCATAATTAGTGTATGCTCGTAACAAGAGAAAATACGGTTTAAATATAATAGGTAATAATGAGCAAAAATACTGAAGTTTTAGAACAGATTTTAGGTACAACAATCACGGAATACACTCCCAATGCAATTAAATTTAGTAATTTGTCTGATTATGTATTAGAACAATTACTTAATAAAGGTTACACAAGAGAGGATAAATATTTCAATGTATCACCCACCATAGGTAAATTTATTGAGTTTGGTAAACGTTGTGTTGAAATGAGAGCAGTGGCAACATTTGACGGAGTAGGTTTTAAAAACCAAAGTTCAGATGTAGTTATTGACGCGATAAAAGTTATTGGAGTTAAAGATTTAGATTTTGCAGGAGAATTTATAAAATTTGTACAAAGATGTGATGAAATAGAAGTATCCTCAGAATATTTATTTGCTTGGTGGGATTAGGTTTTCAATAGCTTGCCTGCGAGAATAAATCTCTTCTAGAAGTAAATCTCGTAGTTCATTTGCAATATCCGAGGGCGGATAACCTGCGAGCGCACGCCCTATTAGCCTTTCTGCTTCTCGTAATTCTGAACACTCGTGATTCATGCATTGCAGCACTTCGATGAAGAACGGATCTAGTAGGTTCAAGGTCTAATAAGTTCGCCACTAGGTTTGCGGCAGCTTGTTCTTGAGCAAAAGCAGCTTTGGTTAACTCCTTGGCAACGCTAGTATCACCCCTTTGACGGGCATTCACTGCTTGCGAGACAAGTTCCATTGCTTCTCTATGTAAAATTTCTACGTCTTGCATTTTTCAATTATGAAAGACTCCTTCACCGATTTTAATATCTCCTCTGGCGTTATCTTCAGAATATTTATTTGCTTGGTGGGTAATAAATTCTATTTCATATAAAAATAAAATTTTCTCGTATTTATTGTAAATAAGTTTTTCGATAATTCCCTTTTGCCCATTTCTTTGCTTGCTTAATAGTCCACATGGGTTCAGGTGGTAATGATGGTACATTATTTAACTGACTCAAGAAAGTAAAATCACCTGAAACTCTAGCAATAACTTTAGCTATCAACTTGCAACAACTATAAGGATATTTAACAGCTTGCTTCTCACTAAAACGAATCACCACCCAATTATTATTAGTAAAAAATTGATTTCTAATCGTGTCTTTTCCTTGGTCAATACAATGATGTGGTTCTTTAGTATTACCTACATATGGTTCGTCAATTTCTATATCGATGCTTAAACCACTTGTATGTACTATCAAGAAATCCGCTGAGTAAGGGTAGCGAAATTTTGGGTTATGAAATGCTACTCCTTGAACGATATTTGGAAAGACACGCTTAGTAATTTGATAAAAAGTTTTTTCAGAAACACCTGCCGGAGCATCACTCTTACCGTCGGGTTGTAATACTTTTTATCAAATTACTAAGCGTGTCTTTCCAAATATCGTTCAAGGAGTAGCATTTCATAACCCAAAATT
>JBCBPQ010000404.1:0-5048 GCA_039820645.1 Cyanobacteria bacterium J06633_8
CGTGCGCGCCGTTAGGCACTTACAGATAATAAAATGTCCCACCGTCGGTGTCGCCGGAAAGGCGACACCCCAGTATATCTAGGTTTTGACCGGAATATTTGTAAAACGGTGGGACATTTTATTTCTTGGATCTCCCTTAATACAACTACGCACGAGAGTAGCTCCCTGAAATAAACACTGCTTTATCACCGTAACTGTTTCACCAACGGCTGCGTTAGGAACTAATACTAAAAAAATTCCCGATTTATTGCACTAAGGACTAGGATTAGTGCGACTAGGTGCAGCTGGTGCTGTCGGTGCGGATGCTGGAGGAACTGTTCTAGTATTTGGGCTAGAATTTCTAGGAGGAATTCCTTGCCCAGTTTGGGGTTGATTGGGAATAGTAGGATTGGGTAGTTGAGTACTGCCAGGAGGTAAGTTAAGGTTAGGATTATTTTGAGGTAAATTAGGAACAAGGGGTGAAGTATTGGGAAATGGCAATACTCCACCGGGGGTAGTGCCGGGATTGATAGGTAAGTTAGGGATTGGCTGCAATGGATTTGCAGGTTGTTCTTCAGAGCCAGGTATAATTGCTAAAGACACCCTGTCACCACCCACTTGTCGCAGCGAATCTAAAATTTCAATTACATCATTATAAGTAGCCGAACGCGAAGCATATAGCACTAAAGTTCCTTTCGGATTTTCTGCAAGATATTTCTTTAAAATACCTCCTAATTGCTGGCGCTGTACGGGATTTTTTTCTACATAAATTTGACCGACTGCATCAATAGTTACGGGTAAAATTTCTCGTTGTGTTTCTGGTTGTACGCTGGATGTCGCAGTGTTAGCTTGAGGTAAATCGATGTTGATTGATTGTTGGCGAGTAAATTGTAAGGATGCCAAAATAAAGAATACCAAAATGCAGAAAACAACGTCGATTAGCGGAATAATTTGAACTTGAA
Source organism: Cyanobacteria bacterium J06633_8 (assembly GCA_039820645.1). Classification (GTDB taxonomy): domain Bacteria; phylum Cyanobacteriota; class Cyanobacteriia; order Cyanobacteriales; family Nostocaceae; genus Rivularia. The sequence continues at coordinate 942 of JBCBPQ010000404.1, forward strand.
CTTCTTCGCTTGGATTATTTAGATTTATTTTCATTTATGAATTCTCATCACTTAGACAGCAACACAAATCGGATTTAAGTAGGGGGCTACTTGCTAGTTAGCTATTAAGAAAAAAACACGGCATTACAAATTGGCCTTATTTACGCAGTGTGTGGGGAGCGCGTATTCTCAATTACCAACTGCAAGCAATTATTGATTGTCAGATTCTGGCGATTCAGATTCAGATTCTGTTGTTTGAGGAGGTTCAGAAAACTTGTTTTTCCCTCGCTTACGGGGGCTTTTAGTATTTTCCTGTTTGGTATCTTTTTCTCCTACAATTACTTCAGATAGGGCTTTACGAGTAGGTCTTATATTAGTATCAGTTAGAGGGAATTGGCGATAAAGTAACTCCATCTCATTCCCAGCCTGACGAAAAACTTTAACTTGATTCACTAATAAAGCTTGAAAGTATCGATAGAAAATTAAGCTGACAATCGCAACTACTAATCCAGCTGCGGTACTGTATAGCGATTCTCCAATACCAGTAGTGACTCCGGCACTAGCTTCCGTACCCAAATCGGAAATTTTAATTGATTCAAGAGATTGAATCAAACCCCAAACTGTACCAAATAATCCCAATAAAGGAGCAACGGCAATTACTAACTCTAAAACTTTTTCGCCACGACGCATCAAAGCTAATTCGTTTTCTGCTGTTGATTCAAGTGCCAATCTAAAAGTTTCGGGGTCTCTTCTTGGTAAACTTAAGGGCGCATAGAGAAACCTACCTATAGGTTGACGTGATGCTCGTTCAGCAATTTCGGTAGCTAACCCCCAATCATCACGAGCTGCGTCTAATACGCGATCAACAATCTTTCTTTCTTGAGTTAAAATTCTTAGCCAAAACCATAGCCGCTCGAAAATTACGCTCAAAGATAAAATCGAGAAAAACAGCAAAGGCCACACTACAGGGCCTATCTTGCGTACAATATCTTCAATATTCATGCTAATTAGTCTCCTCCGTTCATCCTCAACCACAACTACACCACTTTAATTTTAGAGATTAACGCACAAGTTCTACATTGAATGTGAACTATCCTATATTGGAGTTTTGCCAAACTGGCTGGAAGTCGGTAGCATATTCCATACCATAATAGGGCGGTTATTCCCACAGGAAGTTTAGGGCATATTTTGTCAAAATTAAAGGTATGTTGAGGTAAAAAATATGAATTTCTCAATTCAATCAGTTTACGAATGGTATCGTGGTTTGATTCGTAATCCCAAGTACCGCTGGTGGGTACTATTGGGAACTTTGGTATATTTTGTTAGTCCGCTTGATGTAATTCCCGATATTTTCCCGATTGTCGGACAAGTTGATGACGTTTTATTATTAACGCTATTAGTCAGCGAATTCTCACAATTCCTCATTGAAGGCTTTAAAACACGTAGAGGAGTTACCGAAACAGATACACACACAGCAGGCAGCACTACTGATGGTATTCCAAAGAGTAAGGATACTATCGATGTTGATTCTGTTTCCGTAAAATAGTATTGTTTAATTTCATTAAGAATTATTGGTAGTCAAATAAAACGATTATAACCTCCTTTTTCTGCTTGCTAATCCGCCGAGAAAGGGGGATATTTTTATCAGTGAACAGTTATCAGTGAGCAGTTATCAGTGAGCAGTTATCAGTTATCAGTTAGCAGTTAGCAGTGAACAGTTATCAGTTTCAGTTAATAATTGTGAAGTTTTAATTGACATACCTGTATTCCTATCTTTATGAAAAATATTCCTGTTATCGGATTGATTCCCGCTGGTGGAAAGGCTACGCGGATTTCTCCTTTGCCTTTGAGCAAGGAATTGTATCCCGTGGGTTTTCGAGGTGATGGTGATATTGAAATAAATAATCAAAACAATAATCTTAATAATCTACGCCCTAAAGTTGTTTCTCACTACTTGCTCGAAAAGATGAGAAAAGCAGGTATTGATAAAGCTTATTTTATTTTGCGTTCGGGTAAGTGGGATATTCCTGCTTATTTTGGTGATGGTGAAATTCTGTCGATGAATTTGGGATATCTAATTATGGGTTTACCTTATGGGGTTCCTTTTACTTTGGATAGTGCTTATCCTTTTGTAAAAGATGCTGTGGTAGCTTTGGGTTTTCCCGATATTTTGTTTGAATCAAAAGATGCTTATTTAAAAATATTAAAACGTTTGGAAGTTAATAATGCTGATGTCGTTTTAGGACTATTTCCTACTGATAAACCTCATAAAGCGGGTATGGTAGATTTTGATGATGCGGGTAAGGTTAGTTCGATAATTGAAAAGCCACGTCAGTCAAATTTGAGTTTTATGTGGGGTATTGCTGTTTGGAATCCTGAGTTTACTCAGTTTCTACATGAGTATTTAATTGCTGTTAAAGAAGATATTAATTTACCAAATTTACCGGAAATTCCGATTGGTAATGTAATTCAAGCTGCTATAAGTAAAGGTTTGCAAGTGGAAGCGGAAGCTTTTGTAAATGGGAATTATTTAGATATTGGTACTCCGGATGATTTGATTAAGGCTGTCAGAGGCTTTGGTGGTAATTTTGATAATTAGTTAATAAATTCTTTGATGTTTTAGAACCCAAATAAAGGTAGAGGAAAGCTGATTGTTTAGATACTCACTTATTAATTTTATTTTTTTACTTTTGCACAACTGTAATAGTAGTTCAAATAATACATTTTGATAGGCGTATAAAAATGTAAAAAATTTTTATACCCGCTTTTCCTCTCTTACCCCTCCGCGTAAAAAGGACTACAAGTGGTTCTTTTCATTAGTTTTGACTGGTTTGTTTTTCTCGAAATATCAGAACTAATGAAAAAGAATACTAGCAATTAACGATGTTTATTTCGATGGATTTGTTTCTTCTATTTATCTTAAAATATTTAGTTATCAAAAATATTTTCATAAAATATAAAGATAACATGTAATTGAACATATGTTATCTAAGTAGCTTTTATTAATCAAATATTGACTATAGAATTATCCTTGAACAATCCATAAATAAGGTTAACTGATATTTCCGAACCGGTTAATTTTGAATAGTTACTGATAGTAAGATTTTCTGCAAATCTTCGCAATTTTTTCTGCCTAGATATTAATCCTATTATTGATTCTATTAAATATAGAGTTTTCTGCAGCCCTTTCTCGTAATGGGTGCAAAGTTTTTATGATTTGTAGTTTTCAAAAATCAGTAATTGCCTTCAAAAAAATCCTTATTAATTGTAGTTGTCAGTGGTGCATCGAATCAGCAAGAAATTTTGATTTAATCTAGCTCTATTCAAGGAATAAGCCATGCCTATTAACGCTGACGGTAAATTTATTGCGACTTTCGATGATGGTGTACCATCTGAGTTTTCAGGAATTACAACAACAGAATCCGTTCAAATGTTCGATGGGATAGGTACGGGAACGAATGTTTTTTCAGGAAATTTCCTTAGAAACATAACTCCAACAGATACAAACGATACCGAAGCACCAGGACTAAAAACAACTCTGACTCTAGAAAATCTTCCTTCTCATACCAGCATCGATTTGAACTTTTTGCTGGCACTTATGGATACTTGGGATGGAAACTTCATTAATCCGGGTGGGAGGTTTACTTACGGTCCTGATTTCTTTAACGTTACTGTTGATGGGCAAGAAATTTTTAAAAATGCATTCCATAACTCTAGCCCACCCTCTCAAGACTACGTTCCACCAGCAGAAGTAGAGCTTGTTGGAGAACAAAACTTATTTACTGACCCTCTTGGTTTTAAACAAGAGCTAGATTCTGCCTATGACATGGGTTTAGACCCAGATTTCGATAATATTCCCCATACTGCGGATACATTAACTATCGAGTGGTTTGCTGACGGTGCAGGTTGGCAGGGTGATAAAAATGGTAACAGAGATGAAAGCTGGGCAATTGATAATGTTGAAGTGGTACTTAATGGCCTCGATATTGACACCACAGCACCAAGCGTAGATACCACCAACGGTTTTGCTCCTGTGGATGATGCAGATGATGTAGCTGCTGATACCAATTTGGTGATTACATTTGATGAACCAATTCAAGCTGGAACTGGAAATATCATCATCACAGA
>JBCBPQ010000405.1:0-5026 GCA_039820645.1 Cyanobacteria bacterium J06633_8
CAGGGCAAACGCATCTTAATTTAAAAGGTGCGGGTGCAGCGTAGCTGCACTCAGCACCGTCGGTGCGATCGCCCTTCAAAAGAACTGCTGCTCCGTCAATCTGTGGTAGCCTAAAAAAATCAGGGTGGGGTGCAAAATGGTTCAAAATGAAACTGAAACCAAAGGAAACAATTGCAGACTATTTTATGGGTATTGAAGACCCTCGAATTGAACGCACAAAGCGACATCAGCTCATTGATGTGATTACGATAGCAATTTGTGCAGTAATTTGTGGGGCTGACTCATGGGTAGCAATTGAAACATATGGTCAAGCAAAACAAGAATGGCTAAAGCGTTTCTTAGAACTACCAAACGGGATTCCATCACATGATACATTTGCAAGAATATTCGCTTTAATTAATCCACAACAATTTCAAGAATGTTTTTTATCGTGGATAAAATCAGTTGCACTTTTAACTGAGGGTGAAGTTATTGCTATTGATGGTAAAAGTTTAAAACAGTCATATGATAAAAAAGCTGGAAATCGCGCCATAAATATGGTTAGTGCTTGGGCCACAAGTAATAAATTAGTTCTTGCTCAAAGAAAAGTTAATAGTAAGTCGAATGAAATTACTGCAATACCGGAGTTAATAAAAGTATTAGATATTTCTGGTTGTATCGTTACGATTGATGCAATTGGATGTCAGAAAGAAATAATCAATCTTATATCTCAAAAAGATGGAGATTATATAATTGCGTTAAAAAAGAATCAAAAAAGTTTGTATGAAAAAACAGAACTTTTATTTAAAGAAGCAATATCAAAACGTTGTAAAGGTTTTAGTGCAAGCCATTACAATACTAATGAGTCTGGTCATGGACGCGAAGAAATACGTAATTATTTAATGCTTACTGATATCTCTAATCAAATTGATTCGGATAATAAATGGGAAAAATTAAATAGTATAGGTATGGTTGAATCAGTTAGAACTGAAAATGGTAAAACAACTGTTGAAACTCGTTACTATATTAGTAGTTTAAATTTAGATGCAAAAAAATTTGGGGAATCTGTTCGCAGTCATTGGGGAATTGAAAATTCATTACATTGGGTATTGGACGTAGCACTGAATGAAGATGATTGTAGAATTAGGAAAGATAATGCACCACAAAATTTTGCTGTCCTTCGTCACATCGCAGTTAATCTATTAGGTCAAGAAAAAAGTAAAAAATTTGGAATTAAAAATAAACAATTTTTAGCTGCTATGGATGATAGCTATCTCGCCAAAGTTCTAGAATTAAATATTTAGCTCAAATCATCAAAATATGAAATATGTTACAGTTTAGAGATAATTATCTCTACTGATATTTGCTATTTAGATTTAAAATCATTGCTTGTTTTTATACCTAAACTACTAAGCAAATTGCTACTGTAAGATGCAAATGCATTTTTTGGCGATCGCACAGTCGCGCTGGTGCGGCTACGCCGCACCTAGCTTAATTTTAGATGCGTTTCCCCTGGCTTTTAAATGATTTACCTTACTATCCAGTCGCAATTTTGTCTCCAGGATGTAAGCGCTGTAAATGGCATTCTTGGGCAAAAGAAGTACTAATCGGTTCAGGAATGAAAATTGCTATCCAGCAAATGGAAATATTACGCATACCAACTATTGGAAAAGTTATTTCGGGGGATGATTTTAATAATTTTTGGAATGCATTAATAAATGATACTTATGGAAAAGTGATGCGCGTTAAAGGAATTTTCCATTTAGAAGACGGTAATATTATTTATGCCGATTTTATTTACGGTGTGGAATGCATTGACTTTCTGGATCTAAACCTATCACGCTATTTGCATGGCGAACCAAAATGTTTTAGTGCTATAGAAATAGTAGGCTGTTCTTTAAATAAAATAGCTTTACAACAAACTATTGAAAAAATGTATGTAGATACATATAAGCTTGTGTAATTTTGATTTTTTCTAAGAATAGAATAGTGAACGAGGGGAGCATCCCAATTTTGAACAAATATTTTCCCGACACCCCATAAGGGTGCGGCTATAGAAACAAAGCCCCTGAGCCGCGCTATGTCCTATCGGACACGCTACGCTAACGTGAACGGGTTCGCTAGTTTGGGGGAACGCCATTTGCTACAACGCGCTTGTTCCCGCGCAACGCAATGGCTCCGGAAACCGACACCCCCAACTAGACTCACCACCTGCGTGGGCTTTGTAAATGTAGCCCCAGGCTTATAGCCTGCGGGCTTTTTGCCTTCATTGGGATGCTCCCGTGAACAAGAGATAGAGATAAATAATTAATATGAGTATATTCTGAATATATTTCATTAAGAAAAGCCCCTGGTAATTGGTGAAAGAGTGTGTTGTTCCAGGGGCTGATAATTAAATTTAAGTATTTAGAAACTTATTTAGAAACTAAATATTATCAAGTAGATGAACTAGATAATTAAATGAAATCGATTATGCTTCAATACCTAAGCTATCACGAGCTTTAGTTAAAGCATCAACATACTTATATGCAGCATCAACAATTACATCTCTCTGTTTAGCATTCACAGAGCTATAAGCTTGAGCAGCAACTTGTCCTTCGGTAAAGAATGATTCTACACTCTTTAAACAAGCTTGATAAGCTGACTCAACCTCTTGAGCGATGCTTGCATCCTTCTCTTTAACAAGTGCAGCAAAAGGTTGATATTGTGAATTAATACCAATCCAATTATTCTTAAAGATTAATAGACTTTGGTCTGACCAAGTTTCTTCTTCACTAGAAATTTTCTTCGCTGGTACTTCAGTCGCTACAGCAATCATACCCCCGAAGTGGTCTTTAGCATTGAAATTACTGGGGTCATTCAACTTGTCAATCAATGAATTAATACTTGCAATTAAACCTTCACCGTAAGGAACCGCAGCTTTCAAGTTACCTTCGCGATATATTAAAGCTTCAATTCTATGGAAACCCTTAAAGGCTTCATCTTGGGCACCTTTATCAAAAGCGTAGGGACGAGCATCAATATCGGTATCTTCTTGCTCGAAGTTTCCAGCTAATACTTCAATTTGCTCGTAGGGAGGACGAGAATTTACATAGGCTGTTTTTGCAGCTTCTATATTGCCACTTTTTAGAGCTTCGAGCAGTTTTTCGGCTAAAGGTAGTTGTTCTTGAGCTTCCTTCTGGAAATACTGTATTCCAGCTTGAACCTGCTCTGCATAATTACTAGTGTCTGCTGCGACATTAGTTGCTGAGTTTGCATCCGTATTACTCGCTACATCTGACGATTGAGCGCAATTAGTTAAAAAGACCAAGCACAAAGCTGCTAAGCCTAATCCAAACAAACGTAAGATAGTTTTCATTTCTAGTGATATAAGCTCCTCACAATATTCTAGGTATAGTACACTTATTGAAAGGAGATATCAAGTATCTTGATAAAAGTTTTCAATATGATTTCAGTCAGATTACATATACTATTTATATTTGTATTTACTACCGAATTTTTTCGACGTTTATAAAATAATCAAAAATCAAATTACGTGATGATAAATAGTTGATACTTATCGTATTTTTAGATTAATTATCAAAATATAAAATAAATGAAAAAATGCATTTTATCAATCTAAACAATCTAAAAATATATTCATGAATAATTAGCTTAATTAATCAATATTTTCATCTTCTGTAATACAAATAAGTTGATTTAAATCTGATGATTTAATTTTATAAGCCGAACCAAAATCCATTATAAAAATACCTTCACAAGGGGTAAATTTAATAATATTAATATCTGGAAGGTTACGCAGCATATAAACAATATTCCCAAATCTTTTCTCAAGCTGATTGGCTATATGCTCCCACTGGCTACTGTCCTTATCTAACTTAGTCGCGTTGCAAAAATAGGTTAAGCGACGACGGGCAAAAATTTGTTTACTTTTAGTTTCATCTTCGATGAGCATTACGCTAGCTTTAGGATTTGTCTGAAGATTATAAGCATGAATGGAAAATTCATTTACAAAAATATAAATGTTTTTAGCTTCATCTATAATAAAGGGTGCGTAACTAACATTAGGAATATTCTCAGCACTAACTGTTCCTAACATCACAGTTCTAACACTATTAATTAATAAAGCATATGCTGCTTTTGCTCTTGCTATACTCATTCCTTATATATCTTTAACTATTAAAAAAATAAGACTTTAACTTGCTAACATTTATTGCTCAAATCCCAGCTATCCCTCAATATTCATAGTCTGTGGTCATTTAACTTTCCATAAGTCTTTATATACTACCTTATAACTTATTGCAAATTATTTTAAATAATTTGACACACCTGAGATGTATTGCAAAACACTGAATATGTATAGAGAAAGTTAAGACTATCAAAAATTATCTTCCATCAGTTTATTGAAAATCTTTATCAAATAGTATAAGGGAGGCTATAATTATAGCTAATAACAGTTAAAGGTTTTTCAAAACAATATTTATCTAACTGCCGAGACGAGCATCTCTTTTAAACGATTTATGAAGGGTAGAGTCATTAGGAGTAAAGCGCGTGAATGAGTTAGCCACGGTATCTAACGTAGAGCAGCTACTAACAAAAGCTAATTTTCGGAATTGGGTTAAGCCAACTTTTTCTCCAGAGCATGGTGTATTGATTGTTTGGTTCGGTTCTTTTCTTACGGGAGCAGCTTTAGCTCAAACTTGGAACTATTGCACAAATTTAGCATTACTGTGTAGTTTTTTTGCTTTACAAGCGGAACATCCCCTTGTCGTTCAGGTAAAACAACGTAGCAAATGGAAGCCTAGATATGCAATTTGGGCTGGAATTTACGGAATCATAGCTGTGTGGATAGCGGGTTGGTTGTGGATTCAGTCTCCAATTTTGGTTTGGATTTATGCGATAGTAGCTTTTGCATTGATATTTGATGTAATCGCAGTAATTAAACGAAAGCATAAATCGATTCTCAATGAATTAGTTATTTTTGCTGCTATCTGTTTATCGACTCCTTTAGCTTATGCAGCTACAACAGGAAATCTTTCTGTAGAAG
>JBCBPQ010000406.1:0-5024 GCA_039820645.1 Cyanobacteria bacterium J06633_8
AAGCTAGTTAAAACTGAAGCTAATTAAAATTGGCTACTATAGTACTAATCGCTACATGAATTTGTATTAGCATGATGCCACTAGCTGTTTGTAGAATCCAAAAAATAAAATCCTGGGGGATGCTTAAAGGGAATGAAGCCCATACCATCAGAGAAAGAGATACACCCAATGCAAACCCAGAAGTAACAAATATAAGGATTATTGGTTCCTCCAACAATATAGATTTAGCAACTTTAGTAAAAGAGAAAATCGGCAAGCAAAAAATCCGTTCAAATGCTGTACTTGCTGTAGAAATGTTGCTAAGTGCTAGTGCTTCCTATTTCCGTCCTCAAGCACCTCATGAAGCTGGAGTTTATGATAAACAACGTTTAGACAAATTTGTGGAAGCAACAGTTAACTGGTTACAGTCTTCTTGGGGAGAAAGAATAATCAGAGCAGAATTACATCTTGATGAAATTACTCCTCACATTCATGCTTATCTTGTACCGCTTGACGAACGAGGTAAACTCAATTGTCGAGGATTATTCGGAGGAAGAATTAAACTATCACAGCTACAAGATAGTTTTGGTAATGCTGTTGCACATTTGGGGATATCTCGTGGGATAAAGGGTAGTACAGCCACGTATACTACGCTGAAAAAATATTATGCTGCTGTCAATCAGGATTCTCGGCTTTTAAATTTAGAACAATTTTTCCCAAAAGCCCAAGTAAATGAAACAAGTGAAGAATATCGACAGCGAATTATAGAAATTCTTACCCCTGAGTTTGAAACAATCAACTATCAATTAAACGAACGCTCTCGGTTATTACAACAAAAAGCAAAATTAGAGCAAACTGCACTCAAAAGCGAAAGATTTCGTCAAGAGCTAGAGTCAGAATTGCAAATTCTCAAAAAATCGATTCAAACTCAAGAGTTACCTTTAGAATTAGTCGCTTACGAACTTGGGTTAAATCAACATAACCAATATTTACCACAGCAAAATGCTATTGACTTAGTAATGCAAGTCAATCAATGCAAGTTTGATGATTCTCTTGTTTGGTTACACGATAGATTCGGCTCTGAGAGTATGCTAGCTGCTGTTAAAAATCATGCAGTTGATAAAGCTCTATACCTTACAAATCAAAATTCTCAAAAACAATTTATTCCACCATCTTCTTCCCATAATCATTGGAAGCAAGTTGAATATTATCTTAAGCGCGAGCATTCTATTCCTCAGAGTTTAATCCAAATCTTATATAAACGAAAATTGATATATGCAGACATCGAAGGTAATGCAGTTTTTATAGCGCGGAACTTAAAGGGTGAAGCAACGGGAGCCTATTTATATTCTTCTACTCAAAGTAGTAATGATTTTAATTTGCATTCGGGAAGTAAGCGTTTAAAAGGTTGGTTTCATCTAAGTATGGGCGGAAACTCATCAGATTCTACAACAGAAGCTGTATTAGTAGAGTCACCTATAAAAACATTACAGTTGATGGCGAGTAATGCTCCTCATAAATCTAGAACGCTATACCTTTGTGTTGATAGCGAACATGCTCCACTGCCAACGGAATTTCTGCAAAACGTACCTAATATAACTACTCAGTTGTGCTATAGCAAGATAATCGCACTCAAAAATTCTCAATCATATCTGATGGAACCATTGATTAACAAGTCTGGTCGGAAAAATAAATCGCAGCAAACTATAGAAATTTAAAATTCAGTATATAGCGTAATAAAAATAACTTGTTGATTCGCATCTTACAACATATTAAAGAATGCTTCAGACCATTCAGATAATAAAAATTACTTCTAATAAGCTTTGTAGAAATTATTAAATTTTTATGTTGGCAATCAAGTTGATTGAATTGTAAGCTTAGTAAGCTGTTACTGAATAGCTAATAAATTGATTAAATCGAGTTGAATATATCATAATGCAGCTAAAACTTGCGTGTTAACATCCAAATGCATTTGTCAATCATGTAAATATAACATCCAAATAAGAATAAAAAATAATTTACTTTCTAGAAAGTATTTATATTACTTCAGTAAAACTTTGTTATCCTCATTTTTTTAAGCTAATATGAACAAAATCAGTCAAAAATAAACTATTAATAAAGTTCAAGTCCAATCAACTTATTGGAGTACAGGTTCTCTGCTACTAAGTTGAATCACATTATCTTTTAGAAGTTTACTAAGTAAGTCAGTAAAGAAGATAACTATACGGCAAAATACAAACTAGCCTTAAACCCTTTCTCCGACTGCCGACTGCTGACTGCCAACTGCCGACTGCCCATTGCCTTGTCCTCATTACAATTTTAAACGCCGACTTACTTATCTTCACTCTAAAAGATAATTAGTATTAGTTTGTTTTTGCTTCGATTTCTAATTATCAGAAAATAGACAGACAGTCTGGTCTGACTTTTTAACAAGTACTATCCGAAAAGCAACCCGTTCCGGGAAATGCTCTTATTTGCCATGCCATTTAGTTCCCTTTCACTGAAATTGTCAATTATAGAATGTTGGTAGTGTTTTATGAATCCATTTCAATCCATAAAAAACAATCCTTCAGTTGATACTATTCGGCTAAGTCATTTGGAAATACCTAAAATAGTTGTTGATTATTGGCATTGGAAGCAATATTCTTGGTCAGTTTATCGATTACCAAATGGTATTAAAGTTATGAGTGACCGACAGATGGGATTACTCGTCGGTCAATCAAAGCTCGATGTTAGCAATTTTGTTAAATCTAATGGTTTAGAAATTGTAAAAGTAGAGCTTCCTAACAAAATGCAAACTCATGTTTATCCGCTATCGGTAGCTGCTATCTATTTACAGAAGCTCCTTAATAAAGGTAGTCTAAAACTTCATCGTTTGAAGTTGAGTAATGATGAGTGGCTCTCTTTAATTACAGCATTATGTAATCCAGTAAGGGATAAAGCTGTTACACCTAATCCTTATTTCTTTACTGGTGACTATCGAGTAACAGTGGCTAAAGCACTTCCAATTCAGTTTGAAAATAATATTAGTTTGGAAGTTCTAGTATTGCGTTCGGGGGAATATCGTATTGAACATCGTGAAGGTTTGAAGTCTATTAGCTCGAATACCGGCTGGTTAGTTCAGTACTCTCCCTCAAAAGCGAAGATTTTTTCTAGATTGAAGCTGTCAACAGATACTGTCGAATGTCGAATAGTTACTGACAAAGAGATAAGGAGCATGTACGCACTAAGCTTGGACGATTGGTTGTCAGTCTGGGAATACTTTGCAAACAAGGGTAATAGAAAAGCTACTGCTCTTTTAAAAGCTTGTGCAAAGGAAAATATTGATTCGAGAGTTTCTAAACTTATGAATGAGAATCAACATGATTAGCTATATTTTGGATTGTACCTAGTAGCTTTTCACTTTTGAAGATTTGTATGTTCAAACAAGGTAAATAACTTTTCTTGCTGTTAAATACAGATAGTTATTTATTATTTTTGAACCGCTAGATTATTCTTGTTTGACCCGCATGAATTTGGATAACTTAATCAATAATTTCATGCGGGGATTTTTCTTCTAAGAAGAAACTTATCCCCAAAAACTAGTAATAGTAGGAGCAAAAACCGACGTATCCGGACTTGATGCTGGTTGGGTAATGTATTTTGCACGGTTGGCGATCGCCAATATCCTATCGGTATCTCGAACGTATAAAGGAACCATCATTTCTCGTTGCTCCAATAGTTCATGTAACCCAATTTCCATCTTGGAACCTTCATGAAACTTGCTACGCGCAGCCTTCTGAACCATTTGGGCAAGTTCGGCACCAGTACAATTAACAGTTTTGTTAAGTACAATTCGCCATTCCTTTTCTGTAAGTACATCGCTGTTTTGATAGCGCTTATCAAAGGACGCAAGATGCATTATCAAAATTTCTTTGCGCTCAATCGCTTGTGGAAATCCCACATAAAATATTTCATCAAATCTTCCTACCCTGGTTAATTCTGGTGGTAATGTATCAAGACGGTTAAGGGTTGCAACTACAAACACTGGACTTGTTTTATCTTGCAACCAAGTTAATAGGGTTCCTAAGATTTGACGAGAACTAGTATCTTCACCCGTAGATTTAGATGCAGCAAAAAGTTTATCAAACTCGTCAAAATACATCACAACAGGAGCGCAAGCTTCTACTCTTTCTAGCAAACGTTTAAGATAAACTGCGCCATCGTTAATTATCAAAGCAGTATCTACACTTATTAAAGGAAAACCGAGTATTTTGGCTATGACATTAGCTGATAAAGTTTTTCCCGTTCCTGGTGGTCCCACTAGCAAACAACCTTTAGGAAGTGGAATATTAGCTATTCGTGCTTGAGGTAAAAAGTCATATTTGACATTTTCTATATACTTTTTAAGTAAATCCAAACCACCAAAATCAGGAATGCTGGGTTTGGTAATAAAATTTAAATTGAAAGAGCGAAAGCGAGTGATTTTATATTCAAGCAGTTTTCTCGCTGTAATGCCATAACTCAATTGGGAACAGGAATTTATTGCAATGTTTAACCCATTACGTATTTCCTCCCTTGTTAAACCAGCGCAAGCACTGACTAAAGATTCTTTATTTAATTTTTCTGGTGAATCACATAAGAATGTTTCTATCAAATTAGTAATTTCTTCATTACCAGGTAATGGATAATAAATACTTGGAATCAAATTGGTTAAAGCTTCTGGGAATTCTACATCATCAGTTGATAAAAGTACTAAATACTTTAATTTATTACTATTCTTAAACTCAAAGTAAATATTGATTAAATATGAAACCATTTGTGGAGAATCTATGCTGATTAAAGATGATAGATTTTCAAATATAAAAATACCATTCTTCTCATTAGTTAATAAAGAATCAAAGCTAGTAAAAATATCTCTATATTTAGGTTGTGGATTAATAAAACTCCTAATTGAATGCGAATTAGACTTTACTGTCTTAAAGCATCCCCAGCCAGCATTCCATACATAAAGGGGAATATTTCTACTTCTCGCGCATTCAATATAAATTTCCTCTAATACATTC
>JBCBPQ010000407.1:0-4968 GCA_039820645.1 Cyanobacteria bacterium J06633_8
AATTTTGAAGCTGAATACGAAGAAGTATACAAGGAAGGGTTAGCCAGTAGTCCTTGGCAACACTTAGACCAAACAGGTGCGCGTGTTGCAGGAGTGAACCATACAACCAATGTGTCTTTGTACACAATTTACCAAACAACGCGATACAAAGACCGTTTGACTGTATTAAAAGTATTACAAAACACGCTTGTCGCTTGAATTTGTTCTAAACTCGTTGACCTATGAGCTTTTAGAGATTTTTAAAGTTCCAATTAAGTGGATTAATCAACTCAAATTATTACCTCAACAAAAAGCTTTTACCGAAATGCCCGTTTAATTTTTTGATTGATGAGTATTTGAGTAAACTTGGTTCTCAACACCGTTCTCGTATATATGAATCGGCCGCAATTGCTTCCTATCATCAGCAATCTAATATCCCCATAATCAAAACTTTACTATGCGATGATGCTCCACAGTTTAAGCTAATAACCTCGGACTTAGCTCTTTGTTGGGTGCATGAAGGACGACATTATAAAAAATTAAGTCCACTTATACCTTGCCACCAAAAACTTTTAGATGATTTTCTGGAACGATTCTGGAATTATTACCGAAAATTATTCGCTTACCGAGATTCTCCAAGTTCTGAAAAAGCTCATCAACTAGAAATGGAATTTTGGACACTTTTTACAGAAAAAAGTGGTTACGAGCAGTTGGATGAGCGAAAACGATTAACTGCTTTAAAAGTGGATGAGTTGCTTCTGGTTTTGGAGCATCCAGAATTGCCATTGCAGGCGGAATCCTGCGGAGTTAGCTCATTTCTCAAATTGAAAATATTCCACCTTTGGGGATAATTATTCGGGAGAAATCTTCTTCTAATCCTTATGGTTGGTCATGGGTACCTCAATAACCCCCTACCCCGAAATTTTGAGGGGATACAAGAATTATGTTGATTGTTAGTTAAAATTTAGTTCATTTTTAGTTAAATTATTGTTAATAATTTAAGTCTAATTAAGTGTGATTAATTTAGGAAGCAAACTTTACTGAGTGTATTTTTTATAGTTTTCTAGGAAAAACAAGTTTCCATAAATAAAAATTCCATGTTGTTCAAAATACCAACAACATGGAAATAGCATAATTTGTGTAAATAAGATTGAATTTGGCTGATTTGAATTTCTACAATCCTTGTTTCTAAAAACTACAGTAAGACTTTAAAGAAGACCTAGAAAATGTAAAAAACCTTCTCCACCAAATACTTCAATCAAAACAACTGCTAAGAATCCAATCATTGCTAAACGACCATTCCAAAGTTCCGCTTGAGGAGTAAAGCCCCAAACAAAACCATTACGATTTTCTGTATCTTGCATTTACCTGTACTCCAAATTACTATTTATTAATTTATGTAAACAATAATAGTAATTAACTCTAAGTTTTAACAAGGTATCTAGACAACATATTTATATTTTTTTTGTATTTTTATTGTTCTAGTTTTACTTTCAAATAATTTATTTATACACTTATTTGTGCAAAATTTGTACCCACCATAATAAAGAATCAAATGATACGATAACCTTAACTTAACTTAGGTTTGTTCTGCTTCATCGCAATCAGGTAAAAGCTTTTCAACATTCAGTAAACCAAAAAGTTTTCTCCGAAGAGCGATCGCCAATCATATCTACGTATTCAAGAATCTTAAAAAATACTTTAAATATAATTAATGCTTATATAGTAAAAAATAGGTTGAAAACATGAAATGATGTTTTTAAGTGGGTATTCCGCCGGTAAATATAATTGACTTTTTCATTTACTAAAAACGTTACTTGCAACGTGGCTACAGAACAATTGGCTCTCACAGACTCAGAAACGCTTGAAGAGGCTCTTGAGTGTTTATCTGAGAATTTTTCGATTGAAAGTCAAGGAGGATGTGATCAACAAACTTTATTTGAGATTTTGGTAAAAGCAGCAAGTAGTGGAAATAGTATTGAGAATACAACTAAAATCTTAAAGAAAATTCCAACAGCGAATGATAAATGTGGCGGAGTACTAGCCCCAGGCATCTCGGTTTGAGGGCTATTTCCTTATTTTGAACTTACTCACGACTTCAAAATCTTTCATCTGATTCATCAAATTATAAAAATTCAGTAGCCTTTTGCAATTATTTGGTAATTTTTAAACTCAATTTATTTTCTCCTTGCCTGTTTCTTATACTTTCTCAGATTGCTGGATACTAGAATGTTAATAGTGGGATTCAAAGCTTAAATGGCATCCGAGTGTATCTTGAAAAATCAACTCAAATTCTACAGTTGTTTTAGCTATAAAATTCAGTCGCGGTTAAAAAACTAAGTGTAGATTTTGAGTTGTACTCCTGACAACTAAATATAATTCTATCGCTACGAAATACGAATATGTTCCGCTAAGTTCAGTGTGAGATAAGTCTGTACTGCTAAAAATCTAATCCGACTCAATAGTTTCAAAGATTAAAGGGTGCGATTAATCGTTGTAGGTTTAATCGAAGTCTGAAATCTAAATTAAAGCTCGCCAACAGCATTTGAGATAATGCTGATTTTAGAGATGTTCCCCAACTGAAAGTTTATAAATTTTGAACTCGCGCTTTTCAATTGGCATCGAGAAAGCAGATATAAACCCTCAATCGGAGAAAACTTGATGAAATATAAAGCGCTGCTGGGCTTTGGTGTCAGTATAGTCATTTTAGCTGCTGTTTTTTCATCATCTTTATTGATGCGTTTTCGTAAATCAACAGTACCTTCAAGACAAAGCTCATCTCAAAGTTTGACCGAAACGCTTCCGGATTCAATTAGAATTAAAGCCGTTGGAGATATGGTTCCCGGTACTAATTACGGATCTAATAGTCTTCCAGGTAATCCGAATCAACTTTTTTCACAGCCTATTAGAGAGAAGCTAAAAGGTTCTGATATTTTATTTGGTAATTTTGAGAGTACTATTACCAATCATCCCAACAGTACCAAAGATATCAGTCGCGGACAAGTATTTGCTTTTCGTTCTCCCCCGCAACATGCAAAGCTTTTTGCTGAAGTTGGTTTTGATGTACTGAGTATTGCTAATAACCATTCTATGGATTTCGGTACAAAGGGATTTCAAGACACTTTCAACAATATTATAACTGCTGGGATGAAACCAGTAGGTAAAAAGAATCAAATTCTTTATTTTAACGTCGAGAATATTCCTGTTGCTGTAATCGGATTCTGTTTCTACGAATACTGTAATACCGTCCAAGATATAGAGAAAGCCAAAGCTCTGGTAGAAAAGGCTCGCAAAAAAGCCAAAATTGTAGTTATCTCTATGCACGTAGGAGCAGAAGGAAATAATGCTCTCAAGGTGAAGAATCAAACAGAGTTTTTCTATGGAGAAAATCGAGGTAATTCCGTTAAATTTGCTCGAATAATGATTGATTCGGGGGCAGATTTAGTATTGGGACACGGACCTCACGTTCCTAGAGCTATAGAAGTTTATCAAGGAAAACTCATTGCTTATTCTTTAGGTAATTTTTTGGGATACCGAGTCTTTTCAACTTCATCCTATAAGGGTTATTCAATGATTTTGGATGTGAAGTTGAACAGTAAAGGAGATTTTCTGTCTGGTAAGATTATTCCCGTTCGTTTGAATAAACAAGCAATTCCTTATATTGACCAAGGATTTAGTACAGTGGGACTTTTGCGTTCTTTAAATAAGAATGATTTTCCCAATACTCCTATAGAAATTAACAGCAAGGGTGAAATATTGCTAGCTAATAAGAAATCAAAAAAAGTCGAATAAAGTCTGTTCTCAAAGCTTTGTATTCTTGTTAATTCTGCTCCAATTTTCAGCAGAATATTATTAACGCCGAATCTCATAGTTGTTTTGGCTCTCCCTGCGAGGGTAAATTTGAAAGGTATAAACGTTTTCTTGCAGATGCCTATTGTAAATCTACAATTCTGCTAATTTCATTCACCCAACCTTGTCGATCGCGATGTTCTAAGTTAAGGATATCTTCTAAAGACCAGTGGAAATGAAAAGCAATACAAGCTACCTCCTCAGAGAGTTTTTCTGAGGGGTAGCTTATGACTCCCCCGAGAAAGAAAGCTCCTTGTTAAACTGATGACTGCATTGAGGACATTGAACGGGAATATGTGTATTCTCTTCTTGGTTAATGCGATTGTAAAATTCTCGCAGGTAAGCTAAATCGCGACAAAAAAGATTTTCTATAAGTTCAGGAGTTATGGAAGATATAGTACCTAAACGAGTAATTACCCGAGATAGCATCACTAAAACACCATATTCTGGTTCTTTTTGAACCAGTCGGTCTTTTTTAACGCAGATTTCATCTTTAGCGGTGGTCAAACGCATTACCCCCTTTCGATGAACTTGACCTTGTGAGTCTACTAAACCTTTGGGGAGAATAAAATCAAATTCTGTGTGGAGACTGTTTGCAATATCCATTTGGGATAAGTTTCTTTATACTAAATTGTTTGCTAAATAGCAGTAGGCAAATTATCAAGAAACCTCTACAGGTTGAGATAATAACTGAGGAATTTGTTGTTGAATTTCCTCTTGTTGTTCTTCTTCCTCTTCATCTTCAAGTTCATTAATTTGATGATAAAGTTTCTGGAGATAATTTAAGTCACAAGCAAAAAAGTTTTCTACAATAACAGGGGTGACTTGCTCTAATGCTCCAAGGCGAGTAATTACGCGAGAAAGAATGATTATGGTAGCGTAGGCCCGATTCAATTGGACGCGAGGATCGCGCAAAGGTACTATTTCATCAATTGCTTTTGATAAACGCATTATTCCTTTACGGTGGATGTTCCCATCCTCATCGACAAAGCCTTTGGGTAAACTAAATTCAAATTCTGTTTGTAGCATAGAAATTTACAGGTTAGTTGTTAGTTGTTAGTTGTTAGTTGTTAGTTGTTAGTTGTTAGTTGTTGGTTGTTAGTATTTAAAATTGCCAACTTTCATCCGTAGGATGTGGCT
>JBCBPQ010000408.1:0-4932 GCA_039820645.1 Cyanobacteria bacterium J06633_8
CAATAAAGGGCGACGTAAATATAATGCAGCATTAACTAATTCTATTTCTTCCCCTTTGGCTTTATAAGTAACTCCTGATAACCCTCATGACGGTATAGATGAACTACCGCCACCTCCTAGCTGGCGTAAATTTGATGAAGAAACCCGAGGAGTTACTTATAAAGCCAAAGGGGAAGAAATAGAATTAGTTAATGCTGCATTATATTTACGTCGCCCTTTATTGGTAACGGGTAAACCGGGAAGCGGAAAAACTTCTTTGGCTTATGCCGTGTCACAGGAATTAAAATTAGGTGAAGTGTTGCGATGGAATATTACTACTCGCTCTAATTTGCAGCAAGGTTTATATAGTTATGATGCCATTGGTAGATTGCAAGATTCTAAATCTAGCAACCAAGATAATTTAGATAAAATTGGCGATTATATTAAATTAGGTGCTTTGGGAACTGCTTTACTCGCTTCCGATAAACCCAAGGTGTTGTTAATTGATGAAATCGATAAAAGCGATATTGATTTACCCAACGATTTACTCAATATTTTTGAGGAAGGTAAATTTGAAATTACCGAATTAACTCGAATCGCCGATAAATTTCCTGAAATTGACGTTCAAACCAATGATAATCAAATTGCCACAATTATTAGGGGTAGAGTTCAATGTCAGGCTTTTCCTTTTGTGCTGCTTACTAGTAATGGTGAAAGGGAATTTCCACCAGCTTTTTTACGACGTTGTTTAAGATTAGATTTAAGGGAACCAAATCCCCAAGAATTGGAAACTATTGTCAAAGTGCATTTGGGTGATAGTATTATCGAACAAGCACAACCAATTATTAAGAAATTTTTAGATAAACGTAATAAGGGAGATTTAGCAACTGACCAATTATTGAATGCAATTTATATGTTGTGTCATACTGCCAATACTTTTGATTCTCCTATAGTTGAAGCAACAAGGCAACAGCTTGATGGTAAGAAAAAAGAACTACAAAAACAGCAATTAATCGAAAGATTGCTGCAACACCTCAACAGTATGGAAGGAAATTGATGAGGTATGATTGAAAAGGTTGTAGAGATTTTACAAAATACTGGATTGCACTTTACTACTCGCGAGTTGGTAGATATTTTTTGGCTGGCGATTCATTTAGATGAAGAAAAACCATTCGCTCCTCCTCAACAGCATCAGCCAGAAAAAATACCTTCTGCTCATCCCCAAACACATCAGCTACCAAAAAAACAAGATTCAATACCAGAGCATCAGCAAATTCATAAATCCGATAAACAAAAATCAATCCAAAAAT
Organism: Cyanobacteria bacterium J06633_8; assembly: GCA_039820645.1. Taxonomy (GTDB): domain Bacteria; phylum Cyanobacteriota; class Cyanobacteriia; order Cyanobacteriales; family Nostocaceae; genus Rivularia. The sequence continues at coordinate 1,290 of JBCBPQ010000408.1, forward strand.
CGCAACCGGCAATCCAAAATCCACCAAAAAGTCTTCCCGTTACCCTTCCCTCAGTTAACAAACTTATTTCCACAGCCGAACCAAATTTCAATATTCCAGGTAGAAAAAGCGTTTCTTTGAAGGTACCAGCAGCACCAGCCTTAAGAAATACTTTAGAATTAGGGCGGGCATTGCGTCCATTAATGCGGAAAGTACCATCCGCCACAGACAAAATATTAGACGAAGAAGCCACCGTCAAACACATTGCCGAGGAAGATATTTGGGTGCCAATTTTCGCACCCAAACCTCAAAGGTGGTTAGAATTAGCTTTGGTAATAGAAAAAAGTACCTCCACCGCAATTTGGGAACCAACTATCAGAGAATTACAGAAACTTTTAAAACATCACGGTGCATTCCGAGATGTGAGAACTTGGGAATTAAAAGTTACACCTACAACTGCCGAATTATTTCCCTTAAAATTATGTTCTCAAGGTAGTTTAAAGCAAAATTATTGTAACGAGATAAATTCAACTGCTTACACTCCCGATATATTAATAGATCCCAAAGAAAGACGTTTAATTCTACTAGTAACAGACTGTATTTCCCCCGCTTGGAGAAACAAATTTATTCATCCCACATTAAAACTGTGGGGAAACAAAGGATTATTAACTATTTTGCAACTGCTTCCAGAAGAATTATGGGAGCGTACAGCTTTATCTGCCGCAACCCCCGTACATTTAAGCTCCCTAAAACCAGGAGTACGAAATTCGCAATTACTAACTACAATTTGGGATGAAGATGAAATTGAAAACGATGATTTAACAGAATCAATTTCCATTCCCATAGTTACCTTAGAACCCCAACCTTTATTAATATGGTCTCAGGTAATCGCCGGATTTGGAAATATTACCACAGCAGGATTTAAATTTTCTCTTCCACAATTGCGATCGCAACCTAAAATAAATCCCAAACCATCTCAATTAACTGCCGAGACAATCGTTAATAGATTCCGCGCTACAGCTTCCCCTAAAGCCCGTCGCTTAGCTGGATTAATGGCAGCCGCACCAGTTAGTTTGCCAGTAGTGCAATTAATTCAAAACACTTTATTACCAGATTCGAGACAAATTCATATTGCAGAAGTCTTCATGAGCGGGTTGCTCAAATCAACAACAATCAAAGACAATCAAGCCAATTATATAGAATACGAATTTCTTCCCGGTGTCAGAAAATTACTTATAGATTCAGTACCCAAAAGCAAAGCTATTTCCGTTATTGATGCAGTCTCTGAATATATTGCTCAAAAACTTGGTTTATCAGTACAGCAATTTGAAGCAAGATTACTTTTACCCGCTTACGAACAGGATAACTTAGCAATCAAAATTCGTCCCTTTGCCAAAATTAAAGCCGAAGTTTTTCGCCGCTTGGGGGGAATATACGCTCATATTGCTGAAGATTTAGAAAATAACTCTTTACAAACACTCCAAGACTTTCCTCCCTTACAAACCTTAGAGTATGAAGTCGCAACTATATCTATCAAACACGACCACAAGCATACTATAAACTTAAAAAATTTCATATTTGAAGTCGCCACTATCCAAATAAAAAAATCCAAATACACCACAGAAATAATTATTAATCGTCAGCAACACCAAAACCATTATTTTCCTGAAACCTTAAATAACTTAGAAAATAAAATTGAACTTGAAATGGTACAAATTCCTGATGGAACTTTTGTCATGGGCGCTCCACGAGGAGAAAATTACACCATGTACGGTGAATTTCCCCAACATCAAGTAACAGTACCCACCTTTTTCATGAGTCAATACCCAATTACTCAAGCTCAATGGAAAGCCGTAGCAAATTTACCGCAAGTCAGCAAACAATTAAAATTAGAACCATCTTATTTTAAAGGAGATAATTTACCAGTAGAGCAAATTTCTTGGTACGATGCAGTTGAATTTTGCGCCAGATTATCAAATCATACTCAAAAAGAATATCGCTTACCAAGTGAAGCAGAATGGGAGTATGCTTGTCGTGCCGGTAGCACCACACCATTTCACTTTGGCGAAACAATTACATCTGACTTAGCTAACTACAACGCCCTGGAAATATATGCTACCGAAAAGCAAGGAAAAAACCGCAGGCATACAACAGATGTAGGTCATTTTGCCGTAGCTAATGCCTTTGGTTTATACGATATGCATGGCAACGTCTGGGAATGGTGTATTGATGATTGGCACAATGATTATAACGATGCACCTATCGATAGTACTGCATGGTTACATCGATTTGAAAATGATGAAAAATATTCTCGAAAAATATTGCGTGGTGGCTCTTGGTTTGATGTTCCCGAAGAATGTCGTAGTGCTTGCCGCAGCACTTACTTTCCCGGTTACGAATACTACTTTTTTGGTTTTCGTGTAGTCTGTAGTATTTGATTATTTATGATTAAATTCTGATGCAATAATTTTGATTATTTCTTAACTAAGTAGGTAGGCATAATAAAATATAAAATAATCTCCGGCTTCCCTCTCCTTGTTAAGGAGAGGGATTGAGGGTGAGGTTTCCCGCCTGTGCACCAAATTGAAAAAGTCCGAAACAATAGGAAATAGACAAAAGATAAAAAAGTTAAATCATCTTATGACACAAATTACCTCACCCCGCCCTACGGGCACCCCTCTCCTTAACAAGGAGAGGGGAAAGGGATGGCTTAAAATATTTGTTTAAGGTATAAAAAATGGGAAAAATAGTAATTAATCGTCAGCGAAAAAAAACACGATATTATATAGAAGAATTAGGGAATGGAATTACATTAGAAATGGTTTTAATCCCTAGCGGTGATTTTAAAATGGGGGCACCGGAAACCGAAATAGGTAGCTCTGATAGAGAGCGCCCCCAACATCAACTAACAATTCCATTTTTCTTTATGGGTAGATACCAAATTACCCAAGCACAATGGCGAGCAGTTGCTAGTTTACCTCAATTAAACAGAGAATTAAAACCAGCACCATCTTTCTTCAAAGGAGATAACTTACCTGTAGAGCAAATCTCTTGGTATGATGCCCTTGAATTTTGCGATCGCTTGTCCGATAATACAGGCAGAAACTACCGTTTACCCAGCGAAGCAGAATGGGAATACGCTTGTCGTGCCGGTACAACTACACCATTCCACTTCGGCGAAACCATAACCACCGATTTAGCCAATTATCGAGGTATGGATAGTTCCTATGGTGAGGGTACTAAAGGAATCTCCCGTCAGCAAACAACACCCGTTGGTAGCTTCAACGTCGCCAACAACTTTGGTTTATCAGATATGCATGGCAACGTCTGGGAATGGTGTTTTGATGATTGGCACAATAATTATCAACAGATAAACCCAGATGCTAAACCATGGATAGAAAAAAGCCATCAAAACAAAAACGATTATCGTTTCCGGCGCATATTACGTGGTGGCTCCTGGAATTACAATGCCCAAAGTTGCCGCTCTGCCGGTCGCCTCTATAACATTCCCCGCTACAATAACATTAATATTGGGCTGCGAATAGCCTGCGGTATTAAACAGTGAGCTGTTCGTAGTTGCGCGTAAGGGCCCAAAAATTTTTGGGCGGAAGCGCAACAACGCACCCGTTTTCATACAGGTAAAAGGTAAAAGTTAACAAGTAAA
>JBCBPQ010000409.1:0-4896 GCA_039820645.1 Cyanobacteria bacterium J06633_8
CGCTAGTTCGCATGGCACTGAAAGCCAAATAAAGCATGATCTGATCCATCGCGCTGGGGTCGAGACGTTTGATCAGATCAGTATCGTTATGCATATTACAAACTGTTGAATAGCAGGTTTACAAAATTAAGAATTGCAGGAAAGTAAGTAGTATACACCCGAGCGCAGGTTATGTGTTTACTTTAATTTATCTATTATGCAATAACTAAGGGTCTTAGTGGTAATGATAAATAACATTTTACCCGTATTTTCACAGGAGAAGGTAAAAACTTACCTTGTGATTAAAATTGCCATTACTTTTTGTTCAGTAGCTTCATCAACTTATGTTGGCAAGCAATTTAAGCCTGTCACTTCTAAAACTGCCAGTACAACCCTGGTTTCGATTAACACGGGAGTTCTCCCGCAAAAAGCAATGTAACCAAACGTGTCCTTTTTACATCCCCGCAAAAATGTATGTTAACAGGTCTTAACGCTAATCTGACTTTACTGTATACCAGTAATTAGTAATCAGCGAACAGCAATCAGTCAGTAGTGAGGAGTTAGTTGTGAGGAATAAAGAGTTAAGAGTTAAAAATTGATCCAAAATTCTAGCCCATATAACCCATGCCCCAATCTCCAAATTAACTAGAACGAGAAGCTTTAATCTGTTGCTGTATTTTCTCGATACTGAAAGCAGCGGCTCCGAATGTAACTAGTAGAACTCCGATAATCTGTATGAATGGTAAAGATTCTTGAATTATGATTCCGGCGAAAATTACTGTTAAAACTGGAACGGTAGAGCTTATAAGTCCCGCTCGTGTAGCTCCGAGCTTGCGGATGCCGAAGTTATTTAGCAGATAACCGCACAGGGTTAGTACACCTAAAATAAAAGTGCTTAAAATCAATTCTAAAAAGTTAGTTGATTTTATATCTAAACTCCAACCTGAAGGTAAAGGCAACAATATGGTGATAAAGCACAAGCTAATAAAACACAAAAACAGCATTGTGGCGAAATTAATCAAAGTAAAAGAAACCGGATGCAGTCGTGAGGCGCAAATTCGCGTCAATATCACGTAAAATCCAAAGCTTATTCCCGCTAAAATTCCTGTAATACTTCCAAAGGAGAGATTAGTTGTATCGCTTGCTCCGCCTAATACTAAAACTATTCCTAAAACAATCATTCCGTAAGCAAAAGCGCGAAATCTGCTGGGGATGTCGCGAAACAATAGCCATGAAAGTATTCCGCTGAAGATTGGATATACGAACAAAAGCGCGATCGCCATTCCCGTAGCAATTTGCCCTATGGACAAGTAGAGCATTACCTGGGATAAGAACAAGAAGCCTCCACTGATAGTTGATAGCATCAGCACTCTTCTAGCTGTAATGCTTGCAGGATTACGACTTGCTTTTATTGACTCTATTAAATTTTGTAAATCATGCCAAACTCTGGGATGCAAAATGGGCGCTAAAACTAACATCATTGGCACAACTACTAGCATTCTTAGCATTAAAACGAATAAGCAATTTCCTAAAGTTGGCGATATTAGTTGATTTGAATCAAATATGCCGTCAAATATTGCTTTAATTGCAACGTTGTATATAGATGTGGCAACAGCGGAAAGTCCAATCAGCAATAATCCCTTCGGACGCTGCTTAAATACCTCCATCTGTGATAGTGGTAGGGAAGGTGCTGCTGGCTGCCTAGTAGCTTCTGGCACAGTTTGAGGAGATGTTTCTGGTAAAGAGACGTTCGCTCCTCGAACGGTAGAAGTTGCTGTCGTAGTATCTGCTGCTAAGGGAGTTATTCGATCCCGCTCTTCCAATAAGCTTGATGGAAATGGTTCTTGCCCGGAAGTATCTTCTTGTATTTGGGGAGAATCTTCCACATAATCAACTTCTGATATGTAATCATCTTCTAAGCGTTCGTCTTGTTCTTCAACTTGAAAATCCGCTTGAGAATTTTCGATGTTAGTAGCTTCTAATTCTTGCTTCAAACGATTTACTAATTCGACTAAAATCGCTTCCCCTTGTTCTTGTTGCAATGACATTCGAGACAATTGCTGAGAAATGCTGCTTTGATAGTCTTCTAAATCTTGTTGCAGTGTATTAAAAGCATTATTAAAAGAATTACTGATTAATTCGGATTCTTGATTCTGAGTTTGAGTGTATGTTCCGCTTCCGGATTGAAGAGTTGTCCTAACAGTTGATTGATTAACCAATCTTTCGAGTGAAGCTTGTAGCTGTACGGAAATATGATTTCCTAAAACTTGTGCTAATTGACGCATTAACACCTGCAACTCATCAATTTGTCTTCCTCCTTGCAACTGCTCTCTTTCTTCTTGCAGACGTTTGATATCATCAGCTAAGCGGATTTTCTCACTCTGTAGACGCTTGACATCATCTTGCAATGATTTGAGTAAATTCCGCTGGATAATTTGTAATTCCTCAGTGACAGCCCGTAGGGCAGATTCGGCTGAACCGTATGGCTCGCCTGCTCTACGCGGCTTTTCTGGTCCGTTATCAAATCGTCCCATTAATCCTTATCCTCTGCCCCTTATTTGACCACCTTTGTGACTTACTATTGACTTACTTGGCAGCCTTGATTGTTACTAGTCTTCTGTATTTTCTCAGTAATCGCTCTCTTTATTTAAATCAACTAATATAAAGTATTATCAAAGCTCTTTAAAAAAATATCATCAATAAATAGATTTATAAAATTTGTTGTTATCATCGAAGGTATTATTTGTCGCATTTCAAAATAATAAGTAGAATTGATTAAGTTTTTAGTTTAAAGCATAAGTAAGCACTAGATAAGTAAATATACATAGTTTAAAATATTAATGGTATCACTTTATAAATTATTCTACTGCTACTTTACGTATAACTAGGACTTGACAAAAACCAAAGAATAAATATTACATGCAATTTACCTCATTGAACGCAAAAACGTTTGGGTTACAATTTCCATAAAAAATGGGCTTTGAATCCTCCGTAAAAAACTCGCTTTTAAAATAAATTAAGATAGTGCTGTGTCCGGCATCTCTATATAATAAGCCTGCCCATTTTTCAAGGCTACGTCTCGGAGGAACAATAAATTTACCGTTTTGCTAAAGATGGGTAGACTTAATTTCATACTTTAAACATTATCTTAATACTTAATCAAACGCACTGAAAATCATGATATATCTTACACTCATAATCTCAAAAATCCGCATTAAAATTAGAGAAAACTAACAATAGTAACGCTGAAACACTTATCTACTTAGCGTGTTGTAATTATATAAATATTTGGACAACTACTGAAGGATAAATAAAAGTAATATCACATTCGTTTTTGTCATCCTGCAATGGGAATAAATTTATTCGAGGTAGATATAAAGTTTTGCAATCCCTGATATGGGGATGGGGGAGAAGGTGATTCAAGTTATTGGGAGTAGAGCGTTGCGTAACCTGGCAATCTAAAACCATTGGGAATTAACAATGAGCCAGTAGTTTAATATATTCCAACGGATTACAGAGACATAGGAATAATAGAGATTCCAACGTTACTGAAAAAAACAACTATTAGTCTACCGCGTATATCGTAAACACCCAAAATTATTTTCTCCCCCCTCTACCCACGCCACTTGCACATTGAGGGAACTTGGTGCTTTACTTGGCTCCTCTTCCCTCTCCCCCAACATATAATAATTGCCAATGTCGTTATTTCCGTGCAAATACGCTCATCTTTATACTTTCTTCACTAAAAAATCGCAAAAATCTTGATATATCTGAACTTAATCTGAAATTTCATGAATTTGCGTTGTAAGTAGAAAAATCGGATTTTAATTTTCTAGAAAATACTAGTGATAGTCTTAGCAGTAAATAGGGCACCCCTCTCCTTGTTAAAGAGAAGGGAAGTTTTTATCAATATTTTTATAGAATCAATTAACAGGAGAAATGAAATATCATCACGCACTTTCATTGCTCTTTTGTCCCAGTATCAATTGTACTCGTACAGTCACAAATTACTAATGCTTTATCTACCGAGCAAGTAGGAGAAATCGCTCAAGGAATTACTATATTATCAGTTAAGTAAGTCGGCACAAATAAACCAAGCTATGTTACATAATATAAATTATCCTCAAACCTTTACTCCTATTTCCTATTCCCTATTCCCTTATCCTAATAACTATTTTCAACGCCAACCTACTTAATGTAAAGTTGAAATTCTAGAAGAATAAACAGTATCTGCAATTAATACAGGTTTTTCTTTGTACTTTAACTCCATTTCTGTCTTTAATCCTGAATCCCAAGTTAATTTATAGTCTTTTTCTAAGTCTGCTAGCCGAAATGGACGTACAACACCTGTAACAGCAACTGTTTGTCCGTTATTTATAGCCATTGTGGGAGTCGGATTTAATATTAATAAATCTTCCTCTCCTAGCAAATCATCTTCATCTAAAGTAAATATTTTCGGATTTTTAATATTCTCTATTTTTCCAGTTAATGCTAACCTTCGGTTGTAGTATTTTGTTGGATTGGTAGCAATATCATTTACTTCTGGTGCTAAAGCAATATGTTGAGCTACAATAGCAGTTGCATTTTTATAATGTTTGTAAACTTTATCTTCCAATCTTAAATTAAATTCTTTTTCAAGTTTGGGTATATCTAGTTGACGAACTGTACCCGTTACTTGTACTTTTGTATATTTGTCAGAGGGTAGGTCAAAGACTTTACTCGATGCATTAATAATAATAACTGGTTTACTTTTAATAAAAAACTTCCTTTTTCTAAGAGCAAAGGAAGTGGGACCAAGTTTTTCAATATATTTGCTTCTAATGGTAACATATTTACCAATAAAATCATCTTTTTCTCTGACTATTTTAGATACTGACATTAATCCTGAAGTTGGGGTAGGTTTCCGAGTAAATATGA
>JBCBPQ010000410.1:0-4851 GCA_039820645.1 Cyanobacteria bacterium J06633_8
ATTAATTAGCAGATTTGATAATTATAAATATACATTTAAACTGTTGATTGATTCAATTTGTAATTACAATATTTAATTATTTTTTTTAACTTTATAGTTCATAAGATAGAGATTATTTAATATTTAATAAGTTAGTGTAATTATAAAAACAAAATTATCGATGTTAAGGAGTTGTCGATGACTGTAATAAGCCTTCCCAACACTAAACCATTGCAAGATGACGAATTACGAAAGATGAACGCCTATTGGAATGCGGCGAATTATCTTTCGGTAGGACAAATATATTTATTAGATAATCCTTTACTTAAACAACCACTGAAATTAGAACAGGTTAAACCCAGACTTTTAGGGCATTGGGGAACTACCCCTGGTTTGAATTTTATTTACGTTCATCTCAATCGTGTAATCAAAAGAGATGACTTAAGTATGATTTATATTGCAGGTCCCGGACATGGTGGTCCTGGTTTGGTGGCTAATACCTATCTTGAAGGAACTTACAGCGAATATTATCCGAATATTTCTCAAGATAGCGAGGGAATGCAAAAACTATTCAAGCAGTTTTCTTTCCCTGGCGGAATTCCCTCTCACGTAGCACCGGAAACTCCCGGCTCTATCCATGAAGGTGGAGAACTCGGTTATTCTGTTTCTCATGCTTTTGGTGCTGCTTTTGATAATCCCGATTTGATTGTGGCTTGCGTTGTTGGTGATGGTGAGGCTGAAACCGGTTCTTTAGCAGCAAGCTGGCATTCTAACAAGTTTCTCAATCCCATCCATGATGGTGCAGTTTTGCCGATTTTACATCTCAACGGTTATAAAATTGCTAACCCCACCCTATTAGCTCGGATGAGTCATGAGGAACTGCAAAAATTATTTGAAGGTTACGGTTACAAACCTTATTTTGTCGAGGGTTCCGAACCAAAAGCCATGCATCAATTAATGGCGGCAACCTTGGATACAGCTTTGCATGAAATCCGCGAAATTCAGCAAGATGCCCGTCAAAATGGCTTTAAACAGCGTCCGCAATGGCCGATGATTATTCTTAGGAGTCCCAAAGGCTGGACTGGACCTAAAGAAGTTGATGGGAAAAAGACTGAAGATTACTGGCGATCGCACCAAGTACCGTTATCAAATATGGCTGCTGAACCCGCTCACGTTAAGTTGTTAGAAAAGTGGATGAAGAGTTATAAGCCAGAAGAATTATTTGATGAAAATGGTAAATTAATTGCGGAATTAGCCGAACTCGCACCCAAAGGAAATCGGCGCATGGGTGACAATCCCCACGCTAATGGCGGTATTTTGCTGCGAGAATTGAAAATGCCCGACTTTCGTGACTATGCAGTAGAAGTGGAAGCGGGAAATACCATCGCCGAAGCAACCCGCGTTATGGGTAAATTACTGCGAGATGTGATGAAACTTAATCTGGACACCAAAAACTTCCGTTTATTTGGTCCAGATGAAACCGCATCCAACCGACTTGCTGACGTATTATCTGTTACTTCGAGAACTTGGGTTGCAGAAACTTTAGAATACGACGATAACCTAGCCGCAGACGGTCGAGTCATGGAAATACTCAGCGAACATACTTGCCAGGGCTGGTTAGAAGGATACTTGCTTACAGGTCGTCACGGATTATTTTCCTGCTACGAAGCATTTATTCATATTATCGATTCCATGTTCAACCAGCACGCAAAATGGTTGAAAACTACTCGTGATATTCCCTGGCGCAGACCAATTCCTTCCTTAACTTATTTATTAACATCTCACGTATGGCGACAAGACCACAACGGCTTTAGCCATCAAGATCCCGGCTTTATTGACCATGTTGTGAATAAAAAGGCCGAAGTGGTGAGAATATATTTACCACCTGATGCCAATTGTTTGCTATCCGTAACAAACCATTGCTTGAGAAGTCGTCATTACGTTAACGTAATCGTAGCGGGCAAACAACCGGCATTGCAGTATCTAAATATGGATGAAGCAATCAAGCATTGCACTACAGGTGTTGGTATTTGGGGTTGGGCTTCTAACGACCAAGGACACGAACCAGATGTAGTCATGGCTTGCGCTGGAGACATTCCCACCTTAGAAACCTTAGCAGCAGTAGATATATTGCGGGATAATTTTCCAGAACTAAAAATCAGGGTAGTCAACGTAGTAGATTTAATGACCTTACAGCCAGAAAACGAGCATCCCCACGGTTTAAGTGACAAAGACTTCGACAGCATCTTCACCACCGATAAACCAATAATTTTTGCTTTTCATGGTTATCCCTGGCTGATTCACCGTTTAACCTATCGTCGCACAAATCACAAAAATCTCCACGTCCGAGGTTACAAAGAAGAAGGAACCACAACCACACCTTTTGATATGGTGGTCATGAACGATTTAGACCGTTTTAACTTAGCAGATGATGTCATTGACAGAGTTCCTCATTTGGGATATAAGGCTGCTCATGTCAAGCAAATGTTGCACGAAAAACTAATTGAACACAAGCAATACGTCCGCGACTGGGGTGAAGATATGCCCGAAATTCGCGATTGGAAGTGGGAATATTAAGAATTTAGGGATAGGGAATAGGGGATTGGGCATGGGGCATGGGAATTTTGAATTAAGTATGAAAAATTTAAAGATGTAGTGTTCGGTGTTACCTAGAACAAAATCTTGCTCTCCCCCTCTATTCAATTATCGATTACCAATGCCCAACGCCCCATGCCCAATCCCCAATTACTGATTCTTTCTTAATTCTTAATAACAAACCCAAGCAAAACGAAGAGAATGTTATAAAGCTATAGGGAATACGAATAAAGTGTAATTTTAATATTCTACCAACATCACCATAATGACAAGTAGTTCATCCGAGCAAAAATATAATCAGTTAGCATCGGAAGATGTTTCTGTACCTAGCATGGCTAAAGTTAGGGTAGAAGACGATCGCACTGGTATGAGTGAGGAAACCCTCAAACGTGCCATTGCTGATAGTCTCTATTACGTTCAAGGTAAAGGCGAGTATTTTGCTACTGCCCACGATTACTATATGGCTGTTGCTCATAGCGTTCGGGATCGCATTCTGCAAAGAAGGATTCAAACAGCCAAAACTCATTCTGAGAAAGGAGTAAAAACTGTTTATTACCTTTCGGCTGAGTTCTTGATGGGGCGCTATACGGGTAATAGTTTAATTAATCTTGGTCTTTACGAAAAAATCAAGACTGTTCTTCAAGAATCGGGCTTGGAATTAGACGATTTATTAGAGCAAGAGCGGGAACCAGGATTGGGTAACGGTGGATTGGGAAGACTTGCAGCTTGTTATCTGGATTCTTTAGCAACTCTGGAAATACCTGCCGTAGGTTATGGAATTCGCTATGAGTTTGGGATTTTTGAACAAGTTATTCGCAATGGTTGGCAAGTTGAAAATCCCGATAAATGGTTGATTTTTGGTAATGCTTGGGAACTTCCACTTCCCGAATATCGCGTAGAAGTAAAGTTCGGCGGTCATACCGAAGTATACAACGATAGAAGCGGACATTTCCAAGTACGGTGGGTAGCGCAGCAAAAAGTATCTGGAGTCCCCTACGATACTCCCGTACCTGGCTATGGTGTTGATACGGTAAATATTCTCCGGTTGTGGAAAGCTGAAGCAACTGATGAATTTGACTTACAAGCATTTAACGCTGGTGACTACATCGGCGCGGTAGGTAGTCAAATGTTCTCGGAGAATATCTCAAAAGTTCTCTACCCTAACGACGATACAATGCAGGGTAAAGAATTACGCTTGCAGCAGCAATATTTCTTTGTTTCTTGTTCTTTGCAAGATATTCTGCGCCGACATCACCGAATTTTTAACACTCTAGATAATTTGCATGAAAAAGCTGCAATTCAGCTAAACGACACCCATCCTTCAGTTGGTATCGCTGAATTAATGCGTCTGTTGATTGATGAGCATCAAATGGATTGGGAAAAAGCATGGGATATTACTAAAAATACCTTTGCTTATACCAACCATACCTTGTTGCCAGAAGCTTTAGAACGATGGCCGGTGGAATTGTTTGGTAGATTATTACCAAGACATTTAGAAATCATCTACGAAATCAATTTCCGCTTTTTGAGTGAAGTTAGAAGACGCTATCCCGGAGATTTAGAACGTATTTCTCGACTATCTTTGATTGAAGAAGGTGGGGAAAGGAAAGTCCGCATGGCACATTTAGCTTGCGTAGGTAGTTACAAAATCAATGGTGTTGCAGCGCTGCATACCGAATTGCTCAAAAAAGATGTGCTTCACGATTTTTACGAGTTATTCCCAGAGAAGTTTATCAACAAGACAAACGGTGTAACTCCCCGTCGCTGGTTATTAATGGGTAATCCCGGACTTTCTCGTCTAATTACTGACAAGATTGGTACCGGATGGATTAAGAATCTTGATGAACTCAGAAAATTAGAACAATTCTTGGATGACAACGAGTTCAGAAAAACTTGGCGCGAAATCAAACAAGCAAATAAGGAAGAGTTAGCAAAGCTAATCAACAAATCCACCGGAATTACAGTTGATACTAATTCCTTATTTGACGTACAGGTAAAACGACTGCACGAATACAAGCGTCAGTTACTCAATGCTTTCCACATCATTACTCTGTACAATCGCATCAAGAAAAATCCCAGCGCTGATATTCAACCCCGGACATTTATTTTCGCGGGTAAAGCAGCTCCGGGTTACTTTATAGCTAAATTGATTATTAAATTAATCAATGCTGTTGGTACCGTAGTTAATAGCGATACTGATGTGGCAGGGCGTTTGAAAGTTGCCTTCATACCAAACTACAACGTATCCTCTAGTCAATTTATTTATGCCGGTGCGGA
>JBCBPQ010000411.1:0-4851 GCA_039820645.1 Cyanobacteria bacterium J06633_8
AAGGTGAAAGCCAAACCCCTAATAATAAATCATCGACATTAACTCTTTTAAATACTCAACTAAGTAATGATGACGAGGTGCTAGGGGAAAACATATCACCTAACGATTCCCCTAGCACCCTAATAGAAGATAGGAGCCAAACCCTGGATAATAGTTCATCAAATTTAAGTTATGCAAATACTCAAGTAAGTAATGATAACGAGGTGCTAGGGGGAAATATATTACCTAACAATTCCCCTAGCACCCCAATAGAAGATAGGAACCAAACCCCGGATAATAGTTCATCGAAATTAACTCTTTCAAATACTCAACTAAGTAATGACGACCAGGTGCTAGGGGGAAATATATTACCTAACAATTCCCCTAGCACCCGAATAGAAGGTGAAAGCCGAACCCTGGACAATAGTTCATCAACATTAACTCTTTCAAATACTCAAACAAGTAATAATAACCAAGTGCTAGGGGAAAACATAATACCTTCACATTCCCCTAGCACCTACCGTAAACGCGGTGAGGGCAGCGGTAATATTTCCTGGGGTTACGCAAATGCCAATAGCACTAAGAAGAAGCCAGTCAAACAGCTTTATTTCGAGTGGGAATATAGTGGTAAAAGAGGAAAGACTTATGTGCGATCGCGCTTCAAGGAGCAAGTTATTTCAATGAATGAAGCGAAAGTTCCAGTTGTAGAGATATTGAAATTATTAGCTTATAATCCAAAAGTAGCGGGTGGTTTGGGTCTTAATTAACTACATGAGTGTTGTCTATCAAACCTTTACCAAACTCTATCTTAACTGTGTATATCTCTCCTGAGATTTCCTAGAACGAACGCATACCAAAATAATTCGTAATTCGTAATGTGGCACGAAGTGTCATATTACGAATTACGAATTATTCTATTGGGCGCAAATATTATACACAATACTAGATTTCGTATAAAAGATAAACAATTATAATTAATAGTAATTTTGTCTTAACTCATCAATTATAGATAATTTTCTTTCTTATTGTTGGAAAAAAATATCCCATATTGAGGGATATATTATAGTCTTTGTAGTAATTACTGTTGGGCTTTTATTGAACGTACCAAGACGCTGGTTACTTCTCCCGGATTGGAAGTTGGTAATAGTGGAGTCCAATCGCGTACATTTGCATAACCAAGTTGATGTAAAGCCTCAATTGTCGCTATTACTGCTTCTTTTGAGCCAATTAGAATATGTTTAATTTTTTCTGGCTCTGGATGTTGAGATATTATTGGTTGAGAATGAGAAATGAGTATTTCTTGATTGCTAGCTTCAGCAATAAAGCTTTGATGCTTAGATTTCATAGTTTATTTTACCCCTATTACAAATAGTCAATTTCACTATTTACTCCCCGTGAGGGGTTTTATTAACTGCCAATATTCAGTTTCTAAACAATTATTAGTCCTAAAATACAGTCGAAACGAGCCATCTGGGTAACGCTTCAAATCTTGTGGAGTAAATAAAACTTCTTTTCTTTGTAACCATTGCGTAGTTAATACATAATAATCAGCCAAGAAAAGCGCAGGAAAGTAAATTCTTCCGGTTTTAACTCCTGTTTTTGAATGAGTAAGTATTTGAAATTGAGGCTCGATTAAAACTTCTGCCATTGGTATTACCTCGCAAAACTTTATGTGATTTTGAAAGCTTGTGATAGATAAATAGAGCTGCTATTGCACAAGCTTTCATTTAAATTAGTTAGATAAAGACTCTGAGTATTTCACGAAATTTGAGATTTTCCATTTCAAGCCATGAACCCTGTCAACAATGTTGGGTTTGTTAGATTTACCATCACAGAGCATACAATTCTCACACCGAACTGTATCATCTTCGGTATTACGACAAAGGATTTCATTTTCACTCAAAGGTGCGTCGGGAGCTATGATTCTAAAAGTTCTCCAGCCAATATTTTGAGCGATACGAGCTTCTCCCAAGCTCTGTACAGAAGCCATTAAATATTGTTTCCAACGTTCGTCACATTCATTGCTATACCATCTGTGTGTGTAGCCAGTATGCCCGCTTGATGCAGAAATTATCGGTTCCCAAACATCAAATGGTACTGCTGTAGGGTCGCCATAGGAACCAATTCTGATAGGAAATCGATATCGCTTGAGGATTTCGATTTCGTTCGCGCTAAGTTTTGGATAATTACCTGCAAAGTATGTCCTATAAATGTTATTAACGGGAAGTAGATTTACAAAACAGGCTCCTGTTTGACTCAATTTCAATGGACAGTCTCCACAAATTCCTTTTTCTAATCCTTTCTTTGCAGCATCTGTGGGGACAAGATTTTGTTGGATGATCCATGACTGTAGAAGTCTTCCGGTTTTACGATTTAACGTGTGATTAACGAAGCCTGTTAAAATCAGAACTATAGGTGAACCGTCAATCAAAGATGCCCCTTCCCAAACGATGTAACTATTTTTCAACATTTTACTAGCGGACAATAATTTTGATTTTTATGAAGCGAAAAGTGTTTGAAGCGATGATATATTTGAAATAATTTCTGACAGCAAAAAGGGGAATAAAATCTGCTTTATCCCCCTTGAATTCTGTTTTTGATTTCGGTATTAATTCTCGGCTTTCATTTGAGGATTAACACTTGCATTTACTCGTGCAGCATATTCTCGTCTCCGCTGCCAAGATAATTCATTAAGTACTACTAAATCTTCTTTCGTTTTGCCAAATTTACGATAAGCGAATTCAAGCAGTTGTTCGAGAGAATAGCGCTTTTCTTCTACTTTTCCAAAATCATTTGTAAAGCGCTCTTTAAATACATCCCAACTGAAATCTTGAAAGCTATTTTTAGCAAGAAGTCCGCATAAAGAACGAATTGAGTAGTAAACTTTTGAGTAAAGTCTTTCTGAGTAATCACTAACTGAGTACTCGCCTAAAACAGAATCATCAATTGCTTGAAACTTTGGTGTAGAATATTTACGTTTAGCCATGAGGTAGATTTATCCTAATTACTTCATTGTCCTTTGAGCGTAAGCTCTTAGCCAATTACCACCAACAGGAATCGTGATAATCTGACATTAAATCCTTGATTTCACAGTTATGCTGATAATCGATTTCTAACTTTTGTAAATCTGTATCTGAAACCAAATTTTTCAGTTCTTGTATCATTTCTCTCAGATGATTTTCGTCGCTGACACCTGAGTAATAGATTTTGATGAATTTGTCAGCTTTCGTCATGAATTGTTCGAGATTTGTGACGAAAATTTGTTCTGTATCAACTGCCTGAATCATTATTTTCTCCTATTAACTATATGAAGTGTTTTAGTACTCGTTAGGAAGCATGAGAACTTTTTCAACCAGATAGAGCTTGATATGGTTTAACGGAAAATCTGTATATTCAATTTCTTGGCGTAATACTTCTTGATTCGTATCCCATTCGCATACCAAAACACCGGAATTATCTTTAACTTGTAAATGCCAGATTTGAAATTCTCTTAACTTCGGATTTGATAGAAATTGATTTGTTTGATGTGAAGCGATTGCATCTAACAACCAATAACAATTAGCTTCTTCGGCTAGGTATTGAATACCGTCGGTATATCTCAAGCCGAGCCAGTGTTTGTAGAGAGTTGCTGAACCATAAAATTGGTTGAGTTTACTGGCTATTTCTTGCGGAGTTTTCATTTTTTCAGATCCTTGATTTTACCGACTTCACGTGAAGCTCCCCACGGCGAGCTTCACTCTTTCATCGGCGTGAGCCGTAAAATAAAAACTGCTGATGACAGATATCATGCTAGTGTCGATACTGTTGAGAAAAGTATAAATTAGGTCTCGCTCTTCAAATGCCAGTGCGATTAAAATATACACCGTAAAAGTAATAGAAAAGACAAGATGAGCCAGTTGCATAGAATAATGGACACGATATTTGAACCAATTGAAAGTAAATTACATGAAATTGAGAATCTAGATTGGGGTAAACCACGCAAAAAAAATAGTCATTCTTGGTGCAGGAATAGCTGGTTTAGTTTCTGCTTATGAACTGTATCGAAAACTTTTTCTTATTAGAAGGGTATTGACTCCAACAATATTAGGACTGACGCAACTGGCATATTTTTTTGTAGGGTGCTGTGACACTTTGATTAATGTTGAACGTAGTAACAATGTTTTCAGTGTCACGCACCAGCCGAGTGTTGTGACAATTGCGTAAGTCCTGAATATAATACCAACTTATAACTATGGGTGTATCCATACCAATAATGACAATATATTATTAAGTAATAATCAATAAATATTGATTGATATTTACTTTTAATTCTTTTAAAATTTCAAATTAATACAAAATTATATCAATCATTTTTCCAGCATGAACTTTGCAAGTACAGCACTACGACAGCGGCAAAGAGAATCGAAAGCTCTAAGAATTTTTTTAGCTTGTAGTTTAGCTGGCTCGCTAATGTTTCATTTAGCGTTATTAGCTTCTGAAATTGGCAAATATTTATTAAATAGGGTGCTTAAAAAATCGACCATCCCGGTTCTGCTGCTTTCCACAAGGCAAAATCAGATGGTTAATGATTATTATGTAAGCAGCAGCAATAAATAAAGAAGAATAGTTTTATGTATAATGCAAATTCTCTGAAGGCAGAACTCAATGCAAAAGGGTGGCGATTGACACCACAGCGTGAAGTAATATTAAGCATATTTCAAAATTTACCAAGAGGAAAACATTTAAGTGCAGACGACTTAAGTAAATTGCTTGAAAAGCGCGGGGAAGAAATTAGTTTATCAACAATTTATCGAACTTTAAAGTTAATGACACGAATGGGACTATTACGAGAGTTAGAATTAGCAGAAATACACAAACATTATGAACTTAATA
>JBCBPQ010000412.1:0-4810 GCA_039820645.1 Cyanobacteria bacterium J06633_8
GAATGATATCTCCTTTAATCTCGTCGGTTCGAGGCTTGGGCGTATACTTCCCGAGAGTCCCTCGGTAGGTTTTAAAGTCTTATACTGACATTTCTATATTACCATCTGTCAGGCCCGTAAACGCGCAACCTTGCTTTACATCCCCCGGCTTGAAGCACAGGGGTTTTGAGCCTCGACCAATTTTATAAAAAAATAGTTAAAAAAATACAGGAAATTCCTAAAATAATTCAAAAGCTTTTCTTGATTTTCAATTTCATCTGATTGAAAAAATTTAAAAATGGTGAAAATATGGGATAATCAAAAAAACTAAATAGCCTTTTTTGTATAATGGGAATATTGAAAAAATTTTTATTATAAGCAAGCCTTCCCATTATTAAAAAATATCTATACGAAAGACATTACCACGAAATCGTTACGAATAAAAATTTCGCCTTGTTTTTACCTGAATAATATTTTAGTGTTTTTTAAGCGATTATACATACCGTATTGGCGGAGAAGTAAGTAATTACCTCATTATAAGCAGGATTATATACTATGTATTAGTAATAAATAAAACATTTAATTTTTGAGTAGTTTCATATTTTTTTGCAAAATGTATGTAAATACAATATTAATTAGCAGCAACACCCTTTTTTCTACTCCTTACTAGCTATCTCCCCAATTTATTTTCAATCCCTTCACAGCCATTAGGAATTGTCTTCCTACTTTCTTCACCGCACCAAGAACAACAATAATAACGATTGGCTTCTGACATTCGTGCCACGTTTGTAAAATTAGATTTTTCTACTACTGCACCCGTTCGTTCTCCAGTTCTATAATTGGGTGGATGCAAACGACTCCGGGGTGATGCTGTTTCTGGGGAACCGTAAAATAGTTTTGTTCCGTTTAGGTCAGCGTTAGATAAATTGGTTTCATATAATATGGTGCGACAAAGGTTGGCTTTTACTAGGTCACAGTTGTTTAAGTTGACTCGTACTAAGTTCGCTTCGCTCAAATCCGTCCACCGTAAATCTGTATCGGCAAGGTTCGCACCGGCTAACATTACACCCAAGTCAATTACCCGTACTCCAGCAACTAAATCAACTGCGTAACCCCCGCTACCGTCAAGAATTGCTCTACCTAAATGTGCATCGCGCTGTAATGGTGTTAATAATTTGGAACGAGATAAAAAGCGGAGAATCTTGGCTTTACCAACTGCATCAACGCTACTAAGAATTGAAGCAGTACGTCCTTCAGCAAGCAATCTTTCTTGCGGCCAATCTTCTAATAATCCTTCTTCATCTAAGACTAAATCGGAAATACCTTGAAAATATGTGTCGATTGTCTGCTGCTGGGTAATGTTATTTTGCTGAATCGTAAGCAAGTTTTGCTGAATCGTTAAATCTTTGGAAATTACATACTGTCGCCAAGCAACATAAACTGCGATAATAGCGATAAGAATTTGTCCTAAAGCACCAAACCAATCAGCTAGGGTTCCCGAAATATCCCAGTCGATTGGGCCGGGAATAAATTTAACTAAACCTGCAACTGCGACGATTATTCCCGAAAAAGCAATAATCAAGGCTCGCTGCTTGGGTGTCAGCAACTGTGTGGTGACTGTGACTAACCAAGGGTAAAGTATTATTATTGATAATATTAATGTAATTACGGTTCCTGTAATGCCTATTATCGGCTGATTTATGGCAATTCCGACTACTGTAACTAATGTAGCCAGTACAGTTATTAATAATGCTTGTGGCGTTACTTGCAGTTCCGTGGAACTCCCATCGGAAAACGTAGAGCGGGCTTGCTGTAGAGCGCTGGTATTTTGTTCCGACTGCACCGAAGCTATAGCCGAATTAACTTGTTGAGCAGTAAACCCTTTGGGTAAATGGCTTTGGTTTGCTCTACTCTCAAATTCATCCGGTTGCCATTTATCTTCGGATGCAGGTTGGTTGCTTTGAGAGTTCGGTGAGTGGGAGTTAGATTCGATTGACATAATTATATTTTGACATCAGCAGCACTATATGGCGAATTGTTAAAGCAGAAAAATTTTTGATAGTTCAGGAATTACCTTCAACATTTATTATTTTTTACATTTATATCAAATATTTTTCAATGTTCCAACTTTGATAACTTTTTATAAATAAAAACTATTTGGAAGTATTACAGTTTACTTGTCACCAAATAAAAGAGTAATATTAAATCATTCTTGTGTTTAGCTTTAGCCTTATCGAATAGCTTCTAATGTATAGTTTTTTGCTATATTTAAGCATGATTTATTTTATTTTTAACCTACTTTAATTATCAATTTATTTGGATGTGTAGTCATTCAAAATAGAAAACAAATGGTTGGTAGTGCGTTAACGAACTACGGGAATTAATCGGAATGACTATATATTAAATTCCATCAATACTATTAATTCTTTTATAAACTAATATATTAAAACTAATTTATGTGATACAACTTGCTGTTTATTTGAATTCTACTTAAATCAAAAAGCGTCTATGAGACAACATTTTACTATAAAATATAACAAAATAATTAATCAATTAGTTTTGATATATACTTGTTAAAAATAATAAAAAGAATTAGGATAAATTTTATGATTTCTATGGACACGACATGGCATTTTGTAGCCGTTTTGTTGCCTCTGGCTTAACTGCTTTCTTGATATTTGGTTGTAGTGATTGGGCAGAATCAACGAGACAGGATAACCGCATAGTAGTGCAAGAAACTAACGTTGCTCGGTTACTTACACAAAACTCTGTTAAACAGCTAGAAGACTTTTTTGTTCAGGGTAATAAATTCTTAGAAACTAATCGCTACGAAGACGCTATTGCTGCTT
This sequence comes from Cyanobacteria bacterium J06633_8, assembly GCA_039820645.1. Lineage (GTDB taxonomy): Bacteria > Cyanobacteriota > Cyanobacteriia > Cyanobacteriales > Nostocaceae > Rivularia. Next base: position 2,829 of record JBCBPQ010000412.1, read on the forward strand.
ACGATAAAGTCGTTATGGCTGCACCCGATAACGCAGAAGCTTGGATAAACAGGGGAAATGCTTTAGCAGCTTTGCAGCGATACGGACAAGCTTTGGGTTCATACGATAGAGCAATTGCAATTGGACCAAACAGGGACGAAGCATGGTACAACCGAGGGAATGCGTTATCAGCGATGCGTCTTTACCAAGAAGCTGTAATCTCTTACGACAAAGCTATTGCTATCAAACCCGATAAATACGAAGCTTGGATTAATCGAGGTATCGCTTTAACCACTTTGCAGAAATACCAACAAGCTTTAGCATCTTACGAAAAAGCTATTGCTATCAAACCTGACAAACATCAAGCATATTACAACAGAGCTTGCACTTATGCTTTGCAGAAAAATACTGCGAAAGCAATCAGCAATCTCCAAAAAGCAATGAAGCTATCTCCAGGTAAATATGAAGCATTAGCAAAAACCGACCCAGACTTTGCAAAAGTACGCAATAGTCAACAGTTCCAAGATTTGGTAGAACAGTGAACAGTTATTCTTCCTTCTCTCACTTGATTGGATAATTATAAGCATGGGACAGGAGTAGGAGTTAGGGGTTGTTAGTTATTCTTCTCCCCATACTCTTACTCTGTTGCTGTGTATAAAAAAGTCGAAAAGATTGTTAATATTTTTGGATAAAATAGTTATTTCATTATTTTTATTTATCGGTATGATAGTTTAAAATACAGTATTTTAAATAACCATGTATTCTCAACCTAAATATGTAGATTCAACTATTGATGAATATCTACAATTTGATTTAGAAAGCTTAGTTCGCTACGAATATCTTGCAGGACAAGTTTATCCTTTGCTAGGGGACTCTCATAATTTAAAAATTATTACTGAAAATTTATTTGCGAGATTGCGTACCCAACTTTATGGTACTGGCTGCCAGGTTTTTTCATCCGATATGAAAGTTCGTGTTGAAGATGTAAATGCTTTTTATTACCCTGAAGTATCGGTTGTTAAAGATTCTCAAGATAGAGAAACATATTTTAAAAATTGTCCTTGTTTAATTGCAGAGGTTATTTCACCAGCCACGGAGCGTATAGACCGGAATGAAAAGTTATTTAATTACCGACAAATACCTAGTTTGCAAGAGTATCTCCTAGTTCATCAGTCAGAAGTAAAAGTAGAAGTTTATCGCAAGATTTATCAAAATAAATGGTTATTGGAAACCTTAACTCAAGATAGTATCTTGAAATTACAATCGGTTAACGCCGAAATTACAATGGCTGAAATTTACGAGGATGTAGAATTTTAACAGTTATCAGTTATCAATAAAGGTTCTTGAAAGATTGAAGTCTTTACCAAAAGTCATCACAATTAATAGGACAAAGTACTATTACTTTACTACATTGATTTTAACGGATTTTCTCTCACACCCGTTCGGGGTTGAAAACCCCCGCAGTCGCTACAACGGAGGGAACCTCCCTACCCTTCGGGAACATCTTCGATGAACGGGTTCACTAGTTGTTCATGGGGGAAACCCCCAAGACCACACTAGTTCACCGCGCACGCCGCGCTGCTCTCCAAGCTAATAGCAAAAGTCGTATAAATAGGACTGAAATACAAGCCGTTTAAATCAATTAAATGGACTAATAATAGTATTTTTCAGCAGTTTTGATAGTTTTTATTTCAGTCCATTTTAATGGACTTGAACTGTTAGACCGGGAATTGCATTCCCGGTTGGGTGTGAAAAAACCTGTCAAATTGAATGACTATACTAGTGGTTGACCAGTAATAATTGATGATCCACACCCTCTGGGTAATAATTGATAATTGATAATGAAAAAACTTTTAATCACTTGTTCAAGCGGTTTTCTGGGTTGGCATTTATGTCAGTTAGCAAAAAAAGATTGGGCTGCGGTATGGATAAGTGCTGCTGGTTGAATTTCTCGAAATACTCTTCTAAGTTCCGCAAAATCAGTTAAATCGAGTTTTACTAAC
>JBCBPQ010000413.1:0-4804 GCA_039820645.1 Cyanobacteria bacterium J06633_8
ATCAACTAACAACTAACAACTAACAACTATCAACTATCAACTATCAACTATCAACTAAATTATGATTATTGATGACGAAAATTACGATGTAATTATTATCGGTACTGGTGCTGGTGGAGGAACTTTAGCTTACAAGTTAGCACCTACTGGTAAAAAGATTCTTGTTTTGGAACAAGGAGATTTTTTAGAAAAGGAAAGTTCTCAGTTGGTTGATGTGGAAGTTTTTAAGAAAGAAGATTTTCATGCGCCTGAACAATGGTATGACGGTGAAAGTGAACCTTTTAATCCTCAAACTAGTTATTCGGTTGGTGGTAATACCAAAATTTATAGTGGTGTATTACAACGAATGCGAGAAAAGGATTTTGAAAAAGTTCAACATCAAGATGGTTTTTCTCCGGAATGGGAAGTTAAGTATCAAGATTTTGAACCTTACTATACTGAAGCTGAAAAGTTATATCAAGTCCATGGTAAAACTGGCAATGATTTAACCGAACCTTCGAGGAGTGAAGATTTTCCTTTTCCGGTAGTTGATAGCGAACCCCAAGTAGAAGATATTTGTAATAGTATTGCTAAAAAAGGATTGCATCCAGCATACCTTCCCATCGGTGTTGGTAATCAAGGACGAACTGATTCTGAAGATACTGGTATTTCTCCTACTATTAAATCTTATGATAATGTCACTCTGAAAACTAAAGCTAAAGTTGTTGGTTTGCATACCAATCCGACGGGAACAGAAGTAAAAGCTGTAGAAGCAAAAATTGACAATGGCTCTTATTTGTTCATGGGAAATATTATTGTTCTTTCCTGTGGAGCGATAAATTCAGCAGCTTTACTTTTAAGCTCTGCGAATGAAAAACATCCCAAAGGTTTAGCAAATAGTTCTGATTTGCTTGGATGTAATTTAATGAAACAGTTGATGACGACGTTAGTACAAATTACTAATAAAACCAACTCAGGATTGTTTCAAAGAACTCGTTATATTAACGATTTTTATTGGGGAGATGAAAATTTTTCTTACCCAATGGGTCATATTCAAAATTCTGGTGGTATCCTTCAAGATGTGATTTTTGCCGAGTCACCACCGCTTTTATCAATTTTAGCTAAAAGAATGCCAGGATTCGGATTAAAACAATTAGCTAAACGCTCTATCGGTTGGTGGTTGCAAACTGAAGATTTACCAGTACCTAAAAACCGCGTTCGTATTCAAGGCTCAAAATTATATGTAGATTATACAGCCAACAATACCGAAGCCCACGACAGATTAGTTTATCGTTGGATTGATGTACTAAACTCCATCGACGGAAACAAACAAGGTATTTATCCCCGTGGTGAAACACCAATTCAAGTAGTGGCGCATCAAAGCGGTACTTGTCGCTTCGGAGAAAATGCCAAAACTTCAGTTCTCGATCTCAACTGCCGCACTCACGATATAGATAATCTTTATGTCGTTGACAGCAGTTTCTTCCCTTCTATCTCTGCAACCAGCCCCGCTTTAACGGTGATTGCTAACGCTTTGCGTGTTGGAGAACATTTGATTGATAGATTGAAGTAATTTGGTAGTGGGTAATTGGTAATAAGTAATTTTACTAGTTCCCAGTAAGACGGCTGGGAACTACTTATTTTAGGCTCTGCCTACTTCCCACTATATAATAAATACATAATACTTTAGAGGCAGAGCCTCTAAGAATCCATTACAAGATAGAACCTTGTAACGAGTTAACGAGGTAAATAACTCCTAACTCATAACTCCTAACTCTATTCCCTATTGCTTATTCCCCAAATCGATTTTAATATTCCAAGTTTGTAAGGTAGTTCCCAAAAATTGGTCAAGTTGTGTTAAAGCATTCAAATATCCGATTTTAGCAGATAGTTCGGCATTTTGTGCTTGTACTAAGTCATTTTGGAAATTTACAATATCGATAACTCTTGTTGTACCACCTAGTCTTTGTTTTTGTTGTTCGATATTAAGCTGTCTTTTTGATAATTGGGTTGCTTGTTTGGCTAATTCTAGTTGAGAAAAGCTTAAATTAACATTTCTAATTCTATCTTGCAATTCAATCTCTAAATTTTCGTTAATATCTTTAAAAGTGTTTTCAGATTGTTGTAAATTAATTTGTGCTTGTTTTACTGTTTGCTGTAACGATAAATTCCCGATAGTTCTGCTCATACTTAATCCCGCTCTTGCATCATTAGTTTGATTGCTACCATCATTAATATCAACATTCAAACTTAAATCCCATCGCTTTTCATCTTTTGCCAAAATAAGTCCAATTTTATTTGTTTCTAGGTTAAGTTCTGACTGTAAATATGATGGTTGATTTTTAATTGCAGTTTGTTTTAGTTGATTTAAATCGAGCTTAACTGGTTCAACTTTAGGAATTTCTGCAGCTTGAATATTTGTATTTTTGTCAATATCAAGAACTGCTAATAGTGCTAATTTACTTGATTCTAAACTATTTTGTGCTGCAACTAAACTCAGACGACGATTGGCGATGCTTGCTTCTGCTTGAACAATTTCAACTGGTGCGACTCTACCAGCAGCAATCAATGCTTTGGTAACTTCTAAAGATTCTTGAGCATTCTTCAAAGACAGTTGCTCAATTTTCACTGCTTCTTGGGCTTGCAATAATTCTCGATAGGTAACAATACTTCTAGTAATTGTATCGGTTAATATTTTTTTTAAGTTAATAATATTACTTTGCTCGTTTATCCGCGCTAATTTAATCGAGGCTTTATTTACTGTGATTCCGGCACCTCTTAATAAAGGTTGACGGATATTTAACTGTAAGTTTTGGTCAAAGCTATTATTAATGCTATTAATTTCAGTATTACCACTCCACCCAAAACTAATTTCTGCTCCGGTAGGAATTTTCATTACTACTTTTGCATCAAGATTGCTATTTGTATTAGTTGTGTTACCAATTCTATTTGTAGATACAGATAATGTAGGAGTAAAATCGGGTTTGAATTTATCTTCAGCAACTGCTAATTCTCCCCTATCAACAATTCTATCTAAGTAAGCGTTTTTGATTTCTGTATTATTTGCTAATACTAATACAACTACATCTTGCAATACAAGTTTTTTGGGATTATTCTTTAATGGGGTTACTGGTTGGAAAATGGCTGGATAATTATTAGCATCTTTTTCGGTGGGTAAGTTATTTTGACCAAACACTGGTAGACTTTTATAAAGTACTAATAAAATAGACATGGAAATCAAAATAACTTCGGAAGATAATGTAAATTTTTTTAAAAAATTCATACTTTTATTACATATTATTTCACTTAGTTAAACGATATTTGTGTAAGAAAATAGAACTATTTCTGCATGAATCTCAAATGTTTAAAAGCGTTGAAAACTGGAATTTTCCTTATTTAATAAATACAAAAATACAAATCAACTAGAAATTAAGATTACCGTAATGCTTTTACAGGATCTAATTTACTGGCACGTAAAGCAGGAAAAAAACTAGCGCCGACTCCAACTAATAAAGCCGAACCTAGAGATAAAGTAACAGTTTTTAATTCAAACTTATAGGGTAAATTAAATGTCTGAGCTACGACGGTAGTAATACCATGTACTGTGGTAATAGCGGTGATTCCTCCCATTAAACTTAAAATGGCTGCTTCCAGGATAAATTGCCATAAAATTTCATATTTTGTTGCACCAATTGCTCTTCTTAAACCGATTTCGGGAGTACGTTCAATAACAGCAGCAATGGTAATATTTGTAATTCCCACACCGCCAATTAATAATGCGATGGCACCAACAACAGTTAGTCCTTGGGAAGCCATTTCTAATGTTTGCTTTTGGGCTATAATCTCATCGATGTTACTGTAAGCATATATTTGTGCGCCGGGTATACGTTTTTGTAATAATTCTTCTGCTTTTGTTTTTAATTCCTCCATTTTGTCTGGGTGAAGCGGACGAATTGAAATTGATTGAATGTTTTCCATGCCTGTCATGGCTCTATAGATTGAAATTGGTAATAATATATTTCCTTTTGGTTCCTCACCAAAGTTAATTTTGGTTTCAATCACTCCTACAATTAAATAAAGTCTACCACCAGTAAATAATTGTCGTTCTATAGGATTTTCATTTTTAAATAATGTATCTGCTAAAAATTTATCAATGACAATTACTGGTCTATATTTAATAAAATCGCTTGAATTTAAAAACCGACCTTTTAATAATTTTTTCCCGGTAGTTTTGAGATAATCTTCAGTGACGGCTAACATATATGGTTCGGCTTCTTGGGCTCGATAAAATACTTTATTCTCTCCATACCCAAAAAAGTTTATGCCGCTAATAGCAGTAATATTTTTAAGATTGCGCTGCAAGTAATTCATATCTTCTAAATTAGCATTTCTTCCCTCAGCAGACCAAGCGCCAATCTGTACTTGAGGTGCTTCTCTTGCCGCTAATTGTTTCGCAATAATTGCTCGACTGATATCACCAACTTGTAAAGTGGCATTGACAGCACCAACCCCCATAAATACGCCCAGGGTTGTTAATGTAGAACGTAATTTATTCGCTATTAATGATTTACAACTTAGGATGATTAAATCTTGGGGAGAAAGCATTTTAATTGATTATTATTTTTGACAATTTAATTTAATAAGTATTAATTACAAACAACTAACAACTAACAACTAACAACTAACAACTAATCACTAACAACTAACAACTAACAACTAACAACTAACAACTAACAACTAACAACTAACAACTAATCACTAACAACTAACAACTAACAACTAACAACTAACAACTAATCACTAACAACTAACAACTAACAACTAA
>JBCBPQ010000414.1:0-4793 GCA_039820645.1 Cyanobacteria bacterium J06633_8
AGAACGACTCCTACGAAAAATAAGGATTTGAAACGTTTATTGATAAAAAAATAATAATTTTTCTCTTTTATCAATAAGCGCGTTCGTCCTCTGAAAGGCTTGCCCTGCCACTGATTGATGGCGCTTGTCACCCCCTCAGCAAAAATATCCGTTTCCGCTGAATTTAATTTATCCTTCTCAAGGTAATTTTATTGCTTTTGTGGGGGATATAAATTCTAGTTCGTTGGTGAAGAAGACAATTGATTTATTTCGCAAGCAGATACAATTTCTATCAGAAGGTGTGGCGATTTTTGGAAACATTTATGGTGTAGTTTGGTCAGATCATTAGTCATTTTGGCAGCAAGGTTCTCAAGGTTTAATGGTTACGGATAATGCGCCTTTTCGTTATAAGCATTATCACACTTTAGAAGATATTCCGGATAAAATTGATTATGATTAATTAGCGCGGGTGGTTGCTGGTTTGGAGAAGATTGTTGAGGAATTTGTAAGGTAAAAACCTTCAGCCGCCGGGGAATGCAATTCCCCGTCTCATAGCATAAGTCCATTAAAATGGACTAAGAAAAGATTGGTAATTAACAAATAATTGCAAATCCAAAATCTAAAATCTAAAATCTAAAATTAGGCAGAGCTTCCGCTTTCCCCTTTGATAACGGCGGCAGAAATCAAATGTGCTAATCGTAATGCTTCGGGTACTTTTCCGCAATCCGTTAATTTATCTAATACTTTGGCTATGATTTCTGGCTCTTCACCACATACTTGAAATACAAAGGGTGAATATTCGTGAATTGTACCGGCACGTTTTAATAATTCTTTTCTTTGTTGTAAATTTGGTAAACGACTCATTGCGTCGATAACTTTATCTAAATCCGGTTGACGACGCATGACGGCGACGCAGGGAAGTTGCAGTTTTTCGGCTAATGTTGGTAAGTCAACTACGTTAAATCCACCGAAACCAATTCCATCGAGTAATACTATATGTAATTGCGGTAAAAATTTGCTGTTAAGTAATAATTTGCAAATGGTTTCTGTGGAATCAAAACCATCTGGTTGTAATTCTCCCCAAACCATTCCTTCAAAACGAGTTGCTGCACAAATAATTCCTGCTAAATTAACTTTTTCTCCACTACCGCGAATAAATGGTGCGTCGTCAAAGCCAATTACGCGAATTGTACGGTTTAGTTTGAGTAGAGATTCGAGATTCATGGTGGAAGGGAGTTAGTTGATGGTTGATAGTTGTTAGTGGTTAGCTTTGTAGAAATACAGCTAATAACCATATAATTTCGCAAAATTAAAATAAAAATTAGAACTTGACTAAAACGAGAAAACAATTGGGGATAAAGAAATATTCTTTATTACCCAATCGCACACACTACTTTTGAGGAATACATTTATAAATGGGTACAGGTTAAATCAACTTATGCAGTTGGTGGGTGGTGGTTAGTGGTTAGTTGTTAGTTGTTAGTTGTTTACATTTCTCTCCATCTCCCCAATTCCTAATGCCCAATTCCCAATTCCCAATTCCCCATACCCAAAATGCTGTACGATAAAAACATAGAAAACACGGTATCTTGACCGAGTTACCGTAGATTAACAGGGGAAACTTAAATGGGGCTATGGCGCTTCGTTGCCCGCTTGACAACAAGAGGGGGAATTAAAAGTTTTGTTTTACTATTTTTATTGGGCTTAAGTATAAGTGTTTCGCTAATATCTTGTAGTGCGTCGAATGCCCAAAATTCAAATCGGGTGGATTTAACGCTGGTTTCCTATGCAGTTACCAAACCAGCTTATAGAAAAATTATTCCGCAATTTGTGCAAGAGTGGAAGCAAAAACACAATCAAACGGTGCGTTTTTATGAAAGTTATGGGGCTTCCGGCGCTCAAACCCGTGCTGTAGTTGATGGTTTGGATGCTGACGTGGTGGAATTAGCTCTAGCGCTAGATATGCAGCGCATTGAAAAAGCCGGTTTAATTCAACCGGGATGGGAAAATGAAGCTCCCAATAACAGTATGGTGACTGAATCTGTTGCGGCTTTAGTCACCCGTGAAGGTAATCCCAAACAAATTAATACTTGGCAAGATTTAACCAAAGAAGACATTAGCATTATCACTGCTAACCCCAAAACTTCTGGTGTTGCGCGATGGAATTTCTTGGCTTTATATGGTTCCCAAGTTGAGACTGGGAAAGAAAATATAGCGCTAGACTTTACCAGCAAAGTTTATCAAAACGTTCCTATATTGCCTAGAGATGCCCGCGAAGCCAGTGATGCATTTTTTAATCAAGGGCAAGGTGACGTTTTAATTAATTATGAAAACGAATTGATTTTAGCTGGCATGAAAGGGAAACCGAGTAATTATATTGTCCCCGAAACAAATATTTTAATTGAAAATCCCGTTGCAGTAATTGATAAAAACGTAGAGAAACATGGCAACCGAGAAGTCGCAGAAGCCTTTGTAGAATATTTATTTACTCCTGCCGCACAAAGAGAATTTGCAAAAATTGGATTTCGTCCAGTAAATCCAGTTGTTAAACAAGAATTTGCGAGTAAATATCCCCCAGTTAAAACCTTATTTACCGTCAAAGAATTAGGTGGTTGGGATAAATTGCAGGATAAGTTTTTTGCAGATGGTGCAGCTTTTGATGAAATTCAGAAGAAAATTGGGAATGGGGCATAGGGCATTGGGCATGGGGCATTGGTAATTGCATAAGAAAGAGAAGCAAGATGTTCCCACTACAGATGTTTTCCTAACTGCTAACTCCTAATTCCTAACTGATAACTGTTCACTGATAACTGTTCACTGAAAATGACTGTTGCAGAATCTCGAATTCAAAATTCAAAATCTAAAATCCAAAGTCCAAAATTCTCTTTGCCTTGGGGAATTACTATTGGTTATTTGACTATCATGCTGTTGCTGCCGGTGACAGCTTTATTTTTACAGGCTTCTCAGGTGGGGGTAAGCGAATTTTGGCGGATTGCTACCAGCGCGATCGCAGTTTCTGCTTACAACGTAACTTTTGTGACAGCTTTGGTTGCGACTGTGGTAAATGGTGGATTCGGTTTATTAATTGCTTGGGTACTTGTTAGGTACGATTTTCCACTGAAGCGTCTTGTTGATGCCGCAATTGATTTACCTTTTGCTTTGCCCACAGCGGTGGCAGGTTTAACTTTAGCTAATGTTTACTCCGAAAATGGCTGGATTGGTTCTTTGCTTGCACCGTTGGGTATTAAAATTGCTTTTTCCCGTTTTGGCGTTTTTGTGGCAATGCTGTTTATTTCGCTACCGTTTATTGTGCGAGCATTGCAACCGGTATTACAAGAAATGGAACACGATATAGAAGAAGCTGCTTGGAGTTTAGGAGCGTCGAAATTTCAAACTTTTTGGCAAGTGATTTTTCCACCTTTATTTCCAGCTTTATTAACGGGTATTGCTTTAGGTTTTTCTCGTGCTGTAGGAGAGTACGGTTCGATTGTAATTGTCTCCTCAAATATTGCTTTTAAAGATTTGATTGCGTCGGTATTAATTTTTCAACGTTTGGAACAATATGATTATGCCGGTGCGACGGTAATTGGAACTGTACTGTTAGGAATTTCACTGCTAATTTTATTAGCTATTAACTTATTACAAGCTTGGGGAAAAAGGTATCAATAACAGTGAACAGTTAACAGTGAACAGTTAACAGTGAACAGTGAACAGTTATTTTTAATTGTTCATTTTTATTGCTAATTACTAACAACTAACTACTAACTACTAACTACTATTTAATTATGGGTAAAAGACTTTTGGTTATCAGTGCTATCACGTACCTCGGGCTGGTATTATTTATTCCAGCTATAAATGTTTTTTATCAAGCTTTTAAGGGCGGTGTTGGGCAGTTTTTTAGCTATCTGACGACTGATGATTTTGTCAGCGCGGTGGGGTTGACTTTACTAATTGCTTTGATTGTGGTGCCGATAAATGCGATTTTTGGGCTTTGTGCCGCTTGGGTGCTTGCTCGCAATCGTTTCCCTGGAAGGGCTTTTGTAATGAGTATTCTGGATGTGCCTTTCTCCGTTTCTCCAGTGGTTGCTGGTTTGATGATGATTTTGCTTTACGGGCAGAATGGCTGGTTTGGAGGAATATTAAATGCGATTAATATAAGGGTAATTTTTGCTTTTCCGGGAATGGTTTTAGCAACTGCTTTTGTAACTATGCCTTTTGTGGCAAGGGAAGTTATTCCGGTTTTGGAAGAAATTGGTTCTTCCCAAGAGGAAGCAGCCAGTACCTTGGGTGCGAGTCAATGGCAAACTTTTTGGCGGGTAACTCTACCAAATATCCGCTGGGGTTTGCTTTATGGCTTAATTTTGACCAATGCCAGAGCAATGGGCGAATTTGGAGCGGTATCTGTAGTATCTGGCAATATTATCCGTAAAACTCAAACTTTACCGTTGTTTGTAGAGCAAGCTTATAAGCAGTATGAAACCCAAACTGCTTTTGCTGCTGCGGTTTTACTGGCTTGTTTGGGATTTTTAACCCTGGTTTTGAAAGAAATTTTGGAACGGAAGACGGCAGTGAGCAGTTAACAGTGAGCAGTGAGCAGTGTGCATTCATCAGTTATTATTTAGCACCCCTTGGGCTAGGGTTGATTAGAAAGTTTGGGTTTCAGCCTTTGTTAGGCACTTACAAGTAATAAATTATCCCACCGTCGGTGCTTACCGTGAGCAACACCATTATACGTCTGGGTTTTGTCCGGAATATTTGTTAAACGGTGGGATAATTTATTTTTTGGATCTCCCTTAGTAATTAGTTTATTGATG
>JBCBPQ010000415.1:0-4783 GCA_039820645.1 Cyanobacteria bacterium J06633_8
GGCAGGAACGGTTAAGAGAATATATTCAATTGTTGATTAATGAAGACGGCGAATAAATTCGCCTGACTTCGGATTTCCACCGCGCTATAAATAGACGCGGCTACCATCCTCATAGAAGTTTAGGTGTGATGGTAGACATTTCAATTTGATTACCTCAAAGGTAATTGTTTCTCTCGGATACAGCAATGATAATCAAAACAACAACGATGATTGAATTTGAATCGGATAATTAAAGTTATGTCAAATACAACTTATCAAAATCAAGAATCTGTATCTGGTAAATTATTTTCCGCTAAATCGCTTTATCTAGCATTGGTAATTATTGGAAGTATTGCACCTTGGATTTTGGCGTTAAAATTCTTTTCTGAGAATGGTTTTTCTATTGAGTTGTTAATTCAGCAAGAATTTTCAAATTATGCTGCTGCTGCTTTTGGAACGGATTTACTTATTAGCGCATTAGTATTTTTGTGTTTTACATTTTTTGAATTGAAGCGCTTGGGTTTATCTCGTAGCAGATTAATCATTTATATTGCAGCAACTTTTGGAATTGGTTTAAGTTGTGGATTACCGTTGTTTTTATATTTCCGAGAAGGTGTTTTGGAAAATAAAAATTAGTACTGATATCAAAAATAGGATACAAATCATAACCTCACCCCTAACCCCTCTCCTTTATAAGGAGAGGGGGCATAAAGCACAGCTTTATCGGGGTGAGGTAATCGCTGCACTTCAGTAGGTTAATAAACACTAACTATAATAAATAATGAAAAATCTAATATTTTATTTGGGTTTGGCAACGATTATTACTCACGAATTGGATGCAATGACACAATCGGAATGGAAACTTTTGTTTATACTAAGGAGTTTACCAGAGGAAATCGCATCATCGATTTTTGTGATTCTTCACATACCACTAATTGCTGGACTTCTTTGGTTAACAAATAATGAATTGCAAGCTGTGAAAAATTGGTCGAGGATTTTACTTGCTGCTTTTCTGGTAATTCATAGCGGACTTCATAAATTATTAGAAAATCATCCAGATTATACTTTCAATTCGTGGCTTTCTTTGGGATTGATTTATGGTGGTGGTTTGATTGGATTTGTTTATTTGATTATGGTTTTTGTATCTTGGTTAAGAGATAGGGATAAATCGCTTACTACGAACTTCTGAAAAGTAAGAATCTATTCAAAATTCTTTTGATTTTGCAGCATTGTCACTAGAATATGTACTTTTGTGGATGGATTAAAATCTTCTTGGTTATTTTCTTGGTATTTCTCTAATTTTTCTGCATTATCAATAGCATTGTGAAGTTTCGGCTTTAAAATTTTGTACCAATCGGAATTATTTTTCTCATAGCATTCTTTAGATTTTAAAAGTTGTAGTTTTTTGAATTCTGATTCTAATTTTTTACATACTTCCTTACAATTAGCAAATGGACTAGTAGTATTACAGCAATGCAATAAAAACCAAACTTCAAAACACGGAATAGAAGTGATTGCTAAGATATTATTTTTTCCAGCTTGAATTAAAGCTTCATCGTATTTTTTTATTTGATTATCTTGGTCAAACACACAAATTACTTCATCGTATTTCGGTTGACCTTGTTTTTTATTCAGTTTATTTTGTTCTAATATTAATTTATTAGCTTTTTCTATAACATCTAAAGGACTACCACCAGAAGCACGCGCAACTTGTATTTCTGTAGTCTTTAGTTTTAAATCATCTTTTAAAGAATTCAGATAATTATATTCAGTTTCTTGACCTTCTACTACAATTAAAATGTACTTCCTCGGCTTCTTTTTTCCTTTAGTTCTTTGTAACTGACTCCTATTTTTACCTTTGTTCGGCATAATCAGTACTATTTATTTAGTCCGTTAATAAAAGGAACAGCACCATATCTTCCTAGAAGATATCCTTTTTGTAAAGATTCGTCTTCACGAGTCATAAATTCAAGCAATGAATATAATTTTGTTGCGCTTTTTTCTTTCTCAGTAAACCATATTTGGTCTTGTCTAAATATCTGTGTATCTAAAAGCGTTGTATCGTGAATAGTAAAAATAATCTGAGCATTATTTTTATTAATTTTTGGATTATTAAACATTTTAATTAATGATTTGGTTAGAACTGGATGTAAACTTCGACCTAATTCATCTACGATTAATGTTTCCCCTGTTTGTAAAACATACAACCAAAGTCCTGCTAACTGAAATAAACGTTGCGTTCCATCAGATTCTTCTTCCATCTCAAATTCGACTTCTTCTTCGGAATCATTCATTTGATGCATAGTTTTTACATCTAATGATTGTAATTCTTCAAGGTTAATATCCTCTTCTATTTCCGCATTTTCAATTAATTGTCTCGTAAAAAATTGCTGAATCAAAGTTTTTTGTGTCTCTGAAATTAGTTTTTGTTCAATTTTGATATCTGAAATACCAATATCTGCTTCACTTAATAAATTAACTACTTGTTGACGAAAATCATCATGTTCGTCGCAAATTCTTAATGTAAATCCTTCAACAATAGTATTTGATGTCAGAATATTTAGTTCTGAGTCAAACCATTCAAAAATTGTAGTCAATTGAGCATGATTGTTTTGTGCAGCATGGGAAAGAAACAAAGAATTAGAACGCACTAGTTTTTTAATAATTTGTTTCTCTCCCTTTAATGTTCTTCCAAAAGACCATTTGTATTCTTCACTCTCCACTGAATACTCACGAGAAAACCACTTTTGAGAACGCTCATTTGGATAAGCTATTAACCATTCTTCATATACCCGTTGCCGATTTAAAACAACTCCATACTCAAAACGAATATCTTGATGAATAAAAATTATTTCAAACTTAGTTGGTTGATTTTTATATTTAGAATTTAATCGAAATGATTCAATAGGAAGCTTAGTACCAACCTGCATTTTACTAGCAGAATCAACAACTAACCTTCTTAAAGTTTGTATTGCTCGCAATAAATTACTTTTACCTGAAGCGTTAGCACCATAAATAACAGCACTAGTAATTAAGCGCAGCTCATCCTTAGAGTTCGGCGTAGGAAAAGTGTTACTATCAAGCATGGCTTCATCATCAGATGCCACCATACTCAAAGTTTGCCGCTCTTGAATTGAACGATAATTTTCAACACTAAACTCTATAAGCATTGCTGCGTCTTTAATTGATTATTTGAACCAAAATAGTAAATTTTTACCAATCGTAACTTCCCGATCGAGGATTAAGAAGACATTAAAATTGTACCTATTGTCCGATTTAAAGACAAAGGTACATTTACATTATCCTTGGTGCGTGACGGTATGTTCAAATTCTTCTGTTACAGATGATAAATTATCATAACCCTTCGGGCTATCGCCATTTAGTAGTACTCATGTATTAAAGAAGAAGAATGCGTTTCATCAGCTTTTACTAGAATTAGTAACAAAATTAATGATGTATTTCTTTGTTCAAAATTTTATGAGAAAATTGATATAGGGTGCATTGAAAAAATGGTTAGCAATGATTAGCTTTGTTTACGGTTTAGTGATTGGTGGAGTTAATCGCAAGTCTTATATCCAAATAATGGAGCAAGAAGCGGAGTAAAGGCACAAAGAGTTGGGCCTATTGGAGTAATAGTTCAGGATAATAGTCCGATACACGGATGCAAGGAAGTTCAGCATTTATGGTCAAAATGGGAAAGTCAAGGTTTGTACATATTCTTTCTACCTAAATATTGCTCCGAAATGAATCCAATTGAATTGGAGTGGCAAGATCTAAAAAAAAGCGAATTAGCAGGGGAAATGTTTGATAACGAATTAGACCTAGCCTATAGGGCAATCAATGGCGTTGAAGCTAGAGGGGAAAGAGGTAAGTACAAGACACATCGTATTAAATTTACTTATAATACTACTTATTAACCTTTCGTTACATAGTTCTAATTTTTCCCCCCGACCTACTTAGTTTTAAGTGTTTTTTTAACCAGTAAATTTTCAATAGAACAATCTTATGCAAGCTATAGAAGAATTAAAAACCACTAATCACATAAAAATTGATGTACAAGGTGAGACAGATAATCGCAATATCCCAATTCAAAAGGTGGGTATTACTGGAGTTGCTTTCCGCTCCTTAATTAAACTTGGACAAGTTGAGCTACCAATGCAGGGAAAAGCTTCTTGCTATGTGTATTTACCCAGCAATAAAAAAGGTACTCATATGTCTAGAATGGCAATAGCAATTTCTAATTATCAAGATAAATTATTGGATTATAAATCGCTCTTTGAGTTGTGTAATAATCTGAAGCAAGTTCTTGAAACTGATAGGGTATATCTTGAACTATCTGGCGAGGTCGTGAGGAAGAAACTTGCTCCAGTAACGGGTATTACAGGTTACGAATCCTTTAATTTAGAATTTGATTGCAAATATGAGAATGATACTTTTACACCTTTTCTGAAGCTTGGTATTACAGGTACTTCCCTTTGCCCCGCATCCAAGAAAAACTCCAAATACGGAGCGCACAGCCAAAGGTCAAGAATTAATCTAACAATTCCTTTCAAAGAGCATACTGATATAGCTTTCTTTATTGACTTGGTAGAAAATAATCTAAGTTCCAGCGTATATCCTGTGCTAAAAATTGCCGATGAAAAGTTTGTTACAGAAACCGCTTATGAAAATCCTAAGTTTGTAGAGGATATTGTCAGAAGTATAGCGCTTGCTCTGAAACAGGAGAACTATGATTTTCAATCAGTCGAATGTACAAACTACGAAACTATTCACACTCACGATGCCTATGCAGTAATTGAGGGTA
>JBCBPQ010000416.1:0-4743 GCA_039820645.1 Cyanobacteria bacterium J06633_8
ACAAGGTCGAATTTACAAACGTATTGACGATGATTTTTTCGGCAAAGTCAATTGGGGAGAGGAGCCACATCCGTCGTTGGAGATGCAGCCCCAACCATTGAAATCAGTGCCGAAGACAAAATCCTTGCCCGAGAAATCGTTGAACAAATGATGCCGCCAATAGAATCTTACGTTGGCGAGCAGTCCAGACAAGTTAGGATTGCAGCGATGCAGGGAGCAGGAATCGTATTCTTAGGTAACTTTTCCGGGATGGTAGCGGGATTAGTTCTATCTCCCCCAGCATCAATAAATATATCTAAAACTATTGGTGGGTCTTTATTTGGTGGTTTAGTTGGAATTACTGTTGCACTAACTTTGATTTTGAAGAAAACCAGGGAGTTTACTGTTCATGAGAGCAATTAAAGATTTCTCAATTAATATTGGCGGTGGAATTTTAACGGGTTGCGGTATCAGCGGGTTTATCGGTCATATCATGGGAATCGGTGCCACTCTCGCTTTGAATCCTTTATTATTGCTATTTGGTGCAATTTTTGGTGGGGCTTGGGTGTGTATATTACGTTCAACTTTTGCAAGTTATTCAAAAGAACCTCTCTATTTAGTCATCGATAATAGGTAAGAGGAAATGCAACTACTTCCAAAACAAGATAAAAAAGGTACGAGTCATAATCCTCGCGTGGTAGCGAAGCGTCATTTCAAAAAAGTCGATTTAGTTTTATGGGTATGTTGCGCTACGGTTGGCTTGGGTTCGGTGTTGTCAGCGGCTGCCATCGTGGTGGGTAGACGTAGTGAAGTAGCTCCAAGCGTTAGTAAGGTTAATCGCGCCCTTGAAATGACCCAATCCCGTAGACGCGCATACATCGAAAAGCTTACCCGTACCGATTTCAATCCTAACGAGCTGCAAAACTATGGAGTTGATGGTAGTGGAATATTGACTGGGTGGCGACAACTAGGTGCAGCCCATTAGACATCTCCAACAAATAATTAAACTCTGGTAAAATAATATAAAAGGGTCTATGAGTAGAGTCTTATGGGTACAGTATTAGAGTATATTGAAACGAATCCTAAAGAATCACAGCGCTTACTTGGTTTAAAGTATGAGCAATTAAAACAGCTTCTAGAAAAAGTGATAGAACTACATAATTGCAAAGTTAAATTGGCTGAATCTAAAAAAGTAAGAATTATTCGAGGTGGAGGTGGTCGAAAACCAAAATTATCACTACCGGAGCAGGTAATATTAACTTTAACATACTTAAGACATTTGACAACGTTTCAACTTCTTGGTATTCAATTTGGAGTTAGTGAAAGCACTGCAAATGATACGTTTAATTATTGGTTGCCATTATTAAAAGAATTGCTGCCATCGAGTTTACTCGAAGAGGTAAAAAAAACTCCAGTGACGAAGAATTCGTAAAAAAGATTTTAACTGAATTCGAGTTAATAGTAGATAGCTATGAACAAGCCATAGAAAGACCCAGTGACTATAAAGAACAAAAAAAATATTACTCAGGTAAAAAAGTAAATCATACTCGAAAAAGTCAATTAATCGTCTTACCAAACGGTAAAGATATTGTTGATGTCATTTCTAATAAACCTGGTCCGAAAAGCGATATAAGTATATTCAACGAAAGTAAGAAAGGTTTTGATCCAAAACAAAAATTTCATGGAGATAAAGCATATCAAGGTGGAGAATCAATAAAAACGCCGAAGAAAAAACCTAAAAATAAAGAGTTAACTATTGAAGAAAAAGAGAAAAATAAAGAGTTAGCATCCGAACGAATTTATGTAGAACACTTAATTCGTTTAGTAAAGGTATTTAGAGTAGTTCAAGAAAGATTTAGATTAAACTCATGTAAGTATCAACAGATAATAATGACTACTTGCGGACTTGTTCGATTCCGAATTGGTACATTTATTTTTTAGTTACTATAAAATTGAATGTTTTAATAACAAATTATTTTAAGTAGATGCTATTTTTTCAGTAGTTGTCAATAGAAAGTATCTGTAATACCTACTTTTGTGTACAGACCAACTATCTTTGCAGATTGGCGATCGCAATCTGAAATCTAGTTATAGTAAAACTTTGGTTGTTTTCGGAGATGTCTAATGTATGTCCTCGTAAAATTCTTAGACACTCTCCAGTTTTTGAATCCCATAATTTCACAGCACTAGAGTGACTGCAACTCGCAATAATTTTGCCATCAGGACTAAAAGTAACTGAGCTTACCCAATCATTATGCCCTCTGAAGCTGAGAATTTGCTTTCCATCAACAACTTGCCACAAACGAATCTCACCATCAGCACCACCAGTTACGAGTAATTTATCATCTGGGCTGAATGCTAAAGATAAAATCAAGCTAAAAGGCTTTTTAAAAGTAGAATCAGTGAAATCTGTTTTAGTGAAGTTAACATAACGCAAGCTAGCATCTGTCAAATCCGCACCCTTAAGCACCGCACCAGATAAATCCTTATCTTCTAGAGCTGTATTATCAACCTTTACTAAAACCGTTGCTGCATTCCCACCAATATAAGCAACTTCTAAATCTGTTTTTCCTCGCGTTTTTTCAATAACTTTAACCAAAGCCTCATTATCACCCACCATCCCCATTAACAAATCCATCACCGCTTTCGTCAATGGCGATCGCCCAAAAGTATCCTTCAATTTCTCCAACGGTTCGCTAACAAATTTCCTTAACGGAGATATTGCCAAACTACACCCATTCTCATCTAATTGACGCTCAAAATAACCAGACCAAGTATAGTCAACAGGTGCAGCATTCCCATCCAAACAAGATTGTGCTTTGACTAACTCAGTAAAATCATCCGCTAACACTCCCAATTCCGCAGCAAACTTATACGCGACAAAAAATTCCAACAGCGAACGATGGGCTGGAGTATAGTCACCGTCGGCATTACGAATCAGCATCGTCTGTCCCATCATGTCATAATGCCAGTGGTCTAAATCTTTTTCTTCCTGCACTACGGAACCAAATAATCGCCGAATTCTATCCGGAAACAAGCGATAATTCAAACTCATCTGCTCGGTAGAAAGCATTTCCCAAGCCAATTCGCACAGGAAATACATCTTATCTGCTAAGGAAGTAAAAGTACGCTCTGCTTTGATATCCCGTTCCATTTTTCGCTGCACAGCATACAAATAAACCCGCGACATATCTACAGGTTTACCCGCTGCAATATCTGGTAATGCTTCTAAAATTAATTCGGTTAAAACTGGACGACGGGCTAAATCCAGCAATTGGGAATTACCCATGACAAGTTCAACTGTAGCAGGTTCTGTTTGTAACGACAGCACCTGACGGATTTGATTATCGTCAAACTTCTCCAGTTCCAACACTTCAAACTGCGGTGTTTCTCCCGTCAAGTTGGCAATCGAAGCCTGCAACTCAGCATTTAATAAAGCCCTTCCTTCCTGTGCTTCGGGAAAATGTTCCGTGCGACAAGTTAAAATCACTTTGGCACCGGGAACAACAACCTTAGCTAATTCCCAAAAATTATTAATCATCTCCTGACGGTTTATCCGAGCAGCCATCTCATCAAAACCATCGAATATCAGCAACAGTTTACCCATACGGTTGAGTTGTTCAAAAGCTGAATATCCAGGAATAGGAATTTCATATTGACGGAAGAAAAACTCGGAAAACAGCGACTCCACACTTACCGCTTTAGCATAATCTCGTAAAGGAATCACCAAAGGTAAACGGGGTAGTTGCACACCTCTGTGCTGTGCATCTTTGTATCGTTGCAGTGCTACCCAAGCGTAATGTAGAGCAAACCAAGTTTTACCAGTACCAAACTCACCTAAAATTGAAATATGTTCCTTAGCTGGGTCATCCAACCAACGGTCAATATAACCTTCAATCCAACCATCTTCTTCTGTATAACGACTAACCCCAATCGGACGTTTGCTAACTGGGTCTAATTCTTCCTTGGTACAAGCCAAAGGTACGTAATTTTTATCAATACCTTTTCGTTCTACCTCTGCTTCTAACCAATCGAGATAACCGCTAAAATCCGCATCAATTGCTACAAGCTCGTCAAAAGTAAAGCACTCCAAATATTCGTTTTCTTGCTTCTCAATTTCATCCCGCGCAACTTTGCTAATGCGTCTATCAGTTACCAACCAACCTTCATCGGTTTTTTGTTCTGACACTTTGGAATCTAACGCTTGAACATCCTTAAGCCCAACTTCCCCAGTCATTCCACGTACAAGAACGCGGTCATATCGGTTACGCCTTACCGGAATATTGATAATCCATTCAAAATAATCATTCTGCCAAACTTCATAGCGTTCAAACCGATAACCCAAAGTTTCAAACCAACCACGCATCTCTTGAGCTAATGAAATTGAATTAGAAGGAGCAGAAGATTGAGAATATATATTCCCTCCCTCTCTCACTCCCTCCCTCCCTTTGTCCTCCTCCCCCGCTGCTAACCGAGCCATTTCGGTACGAATTCCTTCCAGCGTCGGTAATCTATCTAATTGTTCATATTAAATAATAAATCTAGATTGTTTGGCATCACAGAAGCAAATCTTTTTTTAGTAGATTACAACAGTAAACATGAATTTATAAGTAAAATTATATACATACACTCCATATATATGATTGGCAGCAATAGAAATACTTAAGCAAGCTGTTTCACCCAAGCTTGAGCAGCCATCTGTACGGGGTCCCAAGGGCTAGAAAGGGGTGGTGTATAACTAAGGTCTAATTCGCTGATATCTTC
>JBCBPQ010000417.1:0-4700 GCA_039820645.1 Cyanobacteria bacterium J06633_8
ACAGAGGATATTAAGTGTCAAAATCCGATCCTTTGTAAATACACCACTAGTTGATAGATTGTTGAGGTACAAAATACCAATTAAATTTCCTTGGTTGAGGAGTGGTAAACACAGTAAGCTCTTTGGTTGCTTTTCCAGTAACTATTCATCAATGACGGTTAAATATTTGTTTAAATCATCAATGACTACCACTTCTTCAATATTTTTGTCATATTGTATTAATTTAGGTGGTTAATTGGGATTATTTTCTAAGGGTTCGTAACAAAGCTTTGTTTCTGATGCTGTGGTAATTGCTTCAACGTACCATTCTCCTTTGACATTGGGGAGAATCAAAGCACAGCAATCCCCACCAGAGTTGTGCAAAATAATTTGGGTGAATTGGGTTAGTAATTGATTAAGTTCGATAGTACTTGAAAGGGTTTGAGAAGCTTTGAGAATACTAGAAAAGTCCAGAGCGTTATTAATATTTGTGACTGAGGAGTTACTAGTTTGTGTGGTATTTTGAGGAAAAGTCTCCCCTAGATTTATTGAAACTGCGGCTTGCTGTAATATTGGTTGGAGTAAATCTGGGTAGCGTTTTTCTAAGTCTTCGGTTTTGGCTTTGGCTCCCCATTTCGCATAGCAGTAGTAGGCTGATTGCATGTGGAGCGCAGCATAGTTTTCCTTACCCCAGTCGAGGTAGAATTTGGCAGCGAGTTCGTTGGCTAGGGCAACTTCATGGATAAATCCATTTTCTTTGGCTCCAGCAATGGCGCGATTGTATAATTCTATGGCTTCTAGGTTTTGCTCTAATAACCGATGCTTTTCAGCTTCTATCAGATCGACTTTATGTTGATGATTCATGGGGGCAAAGTCTGCCCATTGTTGTTGCAAGATAATTTGGTTTTCGCCCAGTTGCTTAAGTTTTTCATCTCTCTCAGTCTGGATTGATTGATTAGCGACATCACCTTTATTCAAACGTCTTAAGATTGTCAAAGAATCATAAAAATAAAAAATCGCTATCCCCATGACACCTGCCCCTGACTTTAAATACTTTCTCAGTTCAATGCCGTGGTTGTGAGCCGACTCAAACTCTCCAAACAGATAGGACAGAATCAGCTTGCATAGATAAAAATAAAAGAGCCCATAAGAATCATTCGCTTCTAATAGAGAAGGTAATATTCGAGCTTCTTGTAGAGCTTCCCCGGACAGAATCGTTGGTTGTTCTACGGCTCCTCGTAAATTCAAAATAGATTGCCAATAGATGCATCCATAATTGGCAGAGTTCAACTGATTGAGTTGCTCCAATCTCTGGCAGTGGGAACGTATTGTCTGTTCTAATTCAGTTAGGAGTTGACCGCACCAAAAGGAATTGGCGCAGAAGTTGAATGCATTATAGCCAGCGTATAGAAGATTTCCAACTTCTAGTCCCACTTCATAACCTTCTTGTAGAATGGGTAGGGTTTCTTTAATATGAGTATTGCGGTGTAAAACCCATAATCCTGCTACATTTAAGACCTCTGGTTTAGCAGGTCTGAAGTTGGGATGGGAAGAAACTTGTATTGCGAGTTGACCAAAGCTAACCCCAGTATTAATATCACCTAGCAAATTGCAGATCATCACGCCATAACTTGCATAGGCCAGAGCAGAATCTAAGCTGTTGCCATGCTGAATGGAGATTTTAACCGTTAAGGCAGCTAAGAGCGGAAATAGGGGCGAACCTGTCAAGTATGCGGCTGCCATAATGCTATTGGTAATTCTGACGATTGCAAGTTTTTTCTCATCGGTCATTATGGGCAGATGAGCTAAATCTCCGAGCCCACGATTTTCCATCAGTTGATCGATCTCTGCAAATGCCCGTTGAATATCATTTGGGTTTGGGTTTTCTGGAAGCATTACTTCCAATTCCTGCAAAAACCTCCGAGCAATAATAATGGCTTGATTCAGCTGATTCTGTAGGGTATTCACTTGAATGATAACTCGGTAAGCATTCACTTTATCTAAAGCCGTTTTTGCTCGCAAGACGATTACATCAACTAACTGTTGCATAGCTTCTAAATCGCCGCAGAGGAAAGCAAACTCAGCCGAATATTCGTGCAATGCTAGACTGATGTCGTAGTCGCACTGCCAAGGATTTTCTCCTAAGAGCAGAAGTCCATTTCTTCCACAGTCTCGCCCTGCTTCATAAGCCGTTGACTTTCGAGCTTGACGACAAGCCATCAAATTAAGTGCTGCGAGTTCGTTACGTTCTTGTGGCTCGGTAATTAAATCAATACCGTGGTTTAGTTGACTAACGAGTTCAAAAATCCGATCTTCTCGCTCTTCTAAAGGGATTTTTTGCAGTAGTAGGTTTCCAATGTGGTAGTGAATTTTCTGTTTTTCTTCCTTGGGAATCAAAGTATAGGCAGCCTGCTGAACGCGGTCGTGAAGAAAGCGATAGCCAATTTTGATATCTTCAACATCCGTCACTTCTCCCCCATCGCCTTGGAAGAACTTGTAGGTTTCGTTTTCAGGAATCACTAACCCTTCTTGGAGCGATGGCCACAAGTCGGTAGTAGCTGCATTGAGGGCGCGATCGCACACAATCGCCAATGTATTCAAATCAAACTGGTTACCAATGCAAGCCGCCAGTTTCAACACCTCCTGGGTTGCCTGGGGTAACTTCCGCAACCGCCCTACCATAAACTCAACCACATCATCCGTAAGCGCCAACTGCTTCACCTGCGCTAAATCACACTGCCAGTAGCCCTCAGCGTTAAAGGTGATGCAATCGTCTTCGTACAGCCCTTGCAAAAACTGGGTGGCGAAAAAGGGATTACCTTGGGTTTTTTGATATACCAATTCCCCTAGCGGCGCAGCCAACTCCCTCGCACACAACAAAGTATCGGCAACAAGATGGTGAATGTGGGTTTCAGTTAGAGGTTTTAAGGTCAAAGTATGGATTTGTACCTGGTGTTCTCTTGGTGCGCGTTCCTTAGCGGATGAAACATCCGCAGGGTCGCACCGCTTTCTGATATCCTCCAAGGAGAGCATTAGTGGATGGGCAGGAAACACCTCGTTATCCCGGTAAGCCCCCAGTATCAGTAAATGACCCGTTTCTGACTCCACCATCAGCAGTTGCAGTAGATTTAGGGAAGCCGAATCTGCCCATTGCAAATCATCCAAAAACATCACTAGGGGATGGTCTGGGGTCGTAAATACCGCAATGAATTTTTGAAATAGCAAGTTAAAACGATTTTGAGCAGCACTACCAAAGAGTTCCGGAACAGGGGGTTGATACCCTATAATGCGTTCTAATTCGGGAATCACTTCAATCAGCACTTGTCCACTTTCTCCCACAGCTTCAAGAATTTTCGCTTTCCACTGTTGCAATTGGGCATCACTTTCGCTCAAAATTTGCCCCATCAAGCTGCGAAAAGCTTGTACAAAGGCAGAGAAAGGAATATTGCGATTAAATTGGTCAAATTTACCTTTGATAAAGTAGCCCCGTTGACGGGTAATTGGTTTATGCACCTCATTGACAACGGCTGTTTTCCCAACACCCGAATAACCTGCTACTAACATCAGTTCCACACTACCTTGGGAAACCCTCTCAAAGGCATCCAGGAGTGTTTGAACTTCAGCTTCGCGTCCATAAAGTTTTTCCGGGATAACAAAGCGATCGCACAAATCCCTCTGTCCCAATTCAAACTCAGTAATTCCTCCAATTTCTTTCCACTGACTTAAGCATTCAGCTAAATCATGCTTGATTCCCAAAGCACTTTGATATCTATCTTCGGCATTTTTCGCCATTAACTTGATGACGATATCCGATAAAACTTGAGGAATTTCTTCTTCCCTCTCCTTACTAAGGAGAGGGTTAGGGTGAGGTTTAATCAGTGGAGGTTGTTTAGCAATATGACAATGCACCAACTCCATCGCATCATCAGATTTAAAAGGTAATTCCCCTGTTAATAATTCGTAAAAAGTAATTCCTAAAGAATAATAATCACTACGGTAATCAATTCCCCGATTCATCCTTCCTGTTTGCTCCGGTGAGATATAAGCAAGAGTTCCTTCTAAACTGTTGGGATTTTTAATTGATTGAGTTTCCTTGGGTAGTAACGAAGCGATACTAAAATCAATTAACTTAATTTGCTTAGTTTCTGGATTAATTAAAATATTGTCCGGTTTAATATCTTTATGAATAACGCGATTTTGATGTATAACGTGGAGAATATCGGTAATTTGTAATGTAATTGATAATATATCCTCAATAGAAGTGATATTTTTCGTTTTTATATATTCTCGTAGCGAAATCCCGCCAAAATCTTCCATTACCAAAGCGTAAGCATTTTGGTAAGCTTCCAAACTGTAAGGGCGAATAATTCCAGGAATATTTAAGTTTTTGGCAATGGTGTATTGATTGCGAAATTGTAACAGTTCGTTAAAGCTTGGATAAGAATTTTTTAGCAGTTTGATAACTACAGGTTTTTCGTCTTTTTTTCGGATACCACGGTATACCAGAGTTTTTGAACCGTTATAAAGCTCTTCGTTTAAGTGATATCCCTGAATATAAATCATAGTAATTACATCTTAAAACTTCTGAATATATTGTTCCCATAAAATTAAAAAATGTTATATTCTATACTAACAAAATAATACTTAATTCTATAATCAAGCTTTGAATAGTTTTGGAGTAAGTAAAATCAAATAGAAGATATCAACATATAGGTAATTCA
>JBCBPQ010000418.1:0-4676 GCA_039820645.1 Cyanobacteria bacterium J06633_8
CATACCAAAGTGCTAATCGAACCCGAGTTCTTTGAAAAAGTTTATTTTGATTCATGCTTATATTTAATCTTTAAAATTAAAACGATATCCCATACCATGCAAAGTTTCGATGGGATTTCCACAGCCACTTGCAGCTAATTTACGTCTTAACAAACGAACCTGTGCAGCAACTACATTACTGCTCGATTCTGCACTTGCTTCCCAAAGTTGATTGCGAATTTGTTCGGTTGTGAGAATTTGATTGGGGTGATTCATAAAATATTCTAGTAACTGAAATTCTTTGTTAGTTAAAGACATTTCTTGTTTATCTGATGAAGCATTTTTATTAATAATTGTATTATTTCCATAGTCCAAAGTTAGATTACCCATAGTAAGTTGAGGGGGTTGAAATTGAGGTACCCTTCTTTGCAAAGCGCGTAACCTTGCTAATAATTCCTCCATCCCAAAAGGTTTAACTAAATAATCATCTGCCCCAGCATCCAAACCAGCTACCTTATCTTCCATACTATCTTTAGCTGTTAACATTAAAACGGGCATAGCGTTTTTATTTTGACGCAGCTTTTTACATAATTCTAATCCCGACATTCCTGGAAGCAGCCAATCGAAAATACCTATTTTATATTCCGTCCATTTATTTTCTAAAAGTCCCCATGCTTCATTACCATCCATCACCCAATCAACTAAATACTTTTGCTGGATTAAAACTCGTTTAATCGCTGCACCCAAATCTGGTTCGTCTTCTACTAATACTATTCTCATAAAACACCCGTAAAAGTTGACTTTAATAAATTTCACTCTAAACATAGATTTACATAAAATTATGAAATCAAGATGAAAAATATATTTATAACCTCTTATTGCAGTATTTGATTACATAATTTCTATCTTTTTAAGCGATTATTTATATATTCTCATTTTTACCAATTATTTTTTATTTTTTAACTCAGCTAATAAAAATATCGCAAAGAATTCAGAAGTACATTTTACCAATGAAAAACTCCGTAACATACAATTATGAAATCACGATGAAATCGGCACAATCAATAGTTATAAATAATATTATTTCCTTTGCAAGATGTAATCGTGCAATCTTGAGCAATATTGTAAAAATATCAACGGTAATAGCTAATGGGTAAAGTTTACAAAAGCATTCGTTGTTGAAATCTAAAATTGACTTGACTCTACAGTTAACTTGAGAGTTTATCTTTAATTTATAGTTGCTCAAATGAAGGAATATGAATAGCACCACCCTAGAAAAAGTAAGAGTATATCGGATGTCTACCCCAGATCATGAATGTCCTTGGGGATTAAAAACAATCAATCTACTTAACGACAAAGGAATTGAGTTTGAAGATAACAAGCTTACATCTCGTGAAGAAGTAGATAAATTCAAAGCTAAACATCATGTAGAAACTACACCACAGATTTTCTCTGGTGATGAAAGAATTGGTGGCTATACTGATTTAGCCGAAAAGTTAGACGTTGAAGCAGAGGGTGCGGATTATTCCTACACTCCGGTTATTGCTGTATTTTCCAGCGCAGGGTTGATGGCTTTAGCAACCACTATGGGCTTAACTGGGTTTATGGGTTTTTCTCTGTCGCTACTAGCTACTTTAAAGCTGATGGATATCGAATCTTTTGCTGAAGGTTTTGAAAAGTACGATTTGATAACCAAAAGAATTAAACCCTATGCTAAAGTATATCCTTTCGCAGAATTGGCGATCGCACTTGGTTTTCTTTCCGGAGTTGCACCAATGCTAACGGGAATCACTTCTTTATTTATTGGTGTGAGCGGTGGTATTTCCGTGTTTAAAGCAGTTTATATTGATAAATTAGCGCTCAACTGTGCCTGTGTGGGAGGAAATTCCAAAGCTCCTTTAGGAATAGTTAGCTTTACCGAAAATGCGATTATGGCACTTATGGGAGGAGCATTAATTTATTCTGCTGCAACAGGAGAAGTAGAATCAGCCAAAGTTAGAGAAATTGAACCTGCTGCGGTTGTGCAAGTGCAAAATGATAGGTAGACATTTGATATCAGATGCTTGACTCTCTAGTTAACTAGAGAGTTTATCATTGAGAAGTAGTAAGCATGGGTAGGAAAAAGTATGAGTCAATTAACCTATCTAAAAATTGGAGAATTAGCCAAGCAAACGGGACTTACAGTTGGAAATTTGCGTTATTACAGCGATATCGGACTTTTGCAGCCAGTACATAGAGGAGGTAATGGCTATCGTTACTATGCTCCGAACGCTTCTGAGCAGGTAGAATTCATCAAAAAA
The DNA here is from genome assembly GCA_039820645.1 of Cyanobacteria bacterium J06633_8. Lineage (GTDB taxonomy): Bacteria > Cyanobacteriota > Cyanobacteriia > Cyanobacteriales > Nostocaceae > Rivularia. The sequence goes on from JBCBPQ010000418.1 coordinate 2,280, forward strand.
GCTCAATCTCTCGGATTTACCTTAGAAGAAATTAAACAAATTCTGGATGTTCGCAACGGTGGTGAAATTCCTTGCAATTTAGTACAAAGTTTATTGAATAACAAGATAGAACAATTGGCAATTCAAATTAAACAAATGACTTTGTTTAAAAGGGAATTAGAAGAATATCGTGCAATGTGGGCAAATCAACAGCAATCTAGTTTAAAACAGGAAGAAGTTTGTCCTTTAATCGATAGCGTACCTTTACATTAAACTTGCTTTCAATGAAGCGATTAGCATATTTTTGTTTATCAACGCTAATATTCAACTATATACTTCAGTGGTAAGAAAAACTCAGCAGACCTTAATTACTATAATTTTCTAATTGGTGAAATTAGTAAGGAGTAACAGAATATATTTCGCTATTAGTAACAGGTCTATTGAGTTATTTTTAATATTGACAGATAAAAATGAAATCAAGATGAAATATTTTTATAAGTACCATATATTTTTACTTTTAAAATAGAAAAAAACGGACTTTTAAATGCTTCAAAAACACATTTAAAAATCCGAGATTTAATCTATTTATTAAAGTAATGATTTGCCGAAGCATGAAGGAACGACACTAACTATAATTACTTTCTCATGCACTTATGAAATCAAGATGAAATTACCTCAACTGTGCCATCCTAATTTTTTCGTCATCCGGGATAATCCATTCGTAATATCATCAACAACCGAGTAAACCACGGGGACAACAATCAAAGTTAGCAAAGTTGAAATAACCAAACCTCCCAAAATTACCGTAGCGATTGGTGAATAAGCATCCATTCCGGTTTCTGGGAAAAAGGCGAGTCGGACGATTACAATAATTGTGGTAAAAGTTGTCATCACAATCGCTTTGAGTCGAACTGGTCCGGCTTCCCTAATCGCTATATCTCTGGGTACTCCTTCCTGACGTTTGGTCAAAATCAGTTCTAAAAGTAAGATTGCTGCGGAAACTGATAAACCCGATAGAATAATAATTCCCAAAATCGAAACCGTAGATAAGGTTTGTTTTGCTAATAACAATGCTCCAAATACTCCTACCAACTGCAAAGGAATTGAAAGCATCATTACCAAAGGTTGAATAAAAGAACCAAATTGAATTACTAATATTAGATAAATCAGTAATAAAGAAATTACCAAACCTTGCAAAAGTCGCTCAAACTCAATCATCATATCTGTCATATCCCCCATCGAATCGATACCGTAACCGGGGGGAAAGTCCAATTTACTACCCGCATTCATGGCGATCGCCATTGATAAATCCATCGAAGCTGGTCCATCTTTACGGTAGTATCCGTTAACGTAAACCACTCGTCGTCCGTTAACTCTTTCAATCAATGTCGGTCCTTGTTCCCTTTGTAGAGTTGCAACGGTACTTAACGGTACCTGCTGATTGTTGGAAGTAGTAATATAAGTTGATGACAAGTCTTGCACGGTTGCTCTATCATCTTCTTCATACCTAACTAAAATCGAATTTTGCCTTAAATTGGGACGATTATAATATCTGCGAGTATAACCCCCATTCAAAGCATAACGCGCTTGTTCGGCAATATCTTTGATATTTAATCCCAATTCCTTGGCTCGACGACGGTCAATTTTTAGCTGATATTCTGGCTGAGTCATTGCCGAACTTGTATGTGGCATTACTAGGTCTGGTGTGTCTTCGGCAATACCTAAAACACCTTGAGCTAAACGGTGTAATTCATCCAAATCTTCACCATACACTGCCAACTGAACCGGCGCTGCCGATGTAGCCATTACATCTACACCCATTTCCTTCATGGCAATTCGTCGCAATCCTGGAATGGTACTATGAGCTTCTGTTTTCACCTCATCAATAATTTGCCAAATATCCCTTTCTCTGCTGCCAACATCTTTTAAAGTAACAATCATGGAAGCGGTATTGACTCCCCCCATGCTGTAACCGCTAAAGTAAGTACTATTGCGCGTTAGTTCAAAACCAATTTGGGAAGAAACCTTTTCTACTTCCGATTGTTCCAAAAGAATTTGCTCAAACTTTTGAGCCATCTGGTCAGTTTTACTAAAAGATGTCCCCGGTTCTAATTCTATCGTTGCCATAATTTGACCGGAATCACCCAAAGGCATCATTTCTTGACCAATTAACGGATATAAACTAAATGCTAGAACGATAGAAGCACCCGTTAACGCTAGGGTAATTTCGCGGTTTTTCATGCAGATGTCGAGCAACCATCCGTAAGTTGACTCCAATTTATAAAAGCTGTAGCGTACCGGAGTCAGCAATCTTTGCAACCAAGTTTTCCGTCTTCCTTTTTGATGTAGGGGTTTGAGGAAGAAAGCTGCAAGCAAAGGAATTAAAGTAATTGAAACAATCAGCGAAGAAAGAAAAGC
>JBCBPQ010000419.1:0-4675 GCA_039820645.1 Cyanobacteria bacterium J06633_8
TCAGCTAAAATCTCTTCTGGCTCGTAAGTCATTTCAAAGTACGAGCGAAATGTATAATCTTTATTTTCTTGAAGAATTTTAGGTTTTGACATACTTTCACCATTCCTAGCAACAGAGTTTTTTGTATCATCTTTATTTTAATGAGATTAAAAGCCGTTGTGTTGCGGTAGTTTACCTGCGAGTATATGAAAATATCACTTTTGTGATAAATACTTTTACGTCAATAGGGAATTGATTACATGCTGATAATTAACTAAAAATGAAAAAGAATATCTCAAAATAGATTAATGAAGATTGGTCAATTTATAACTTTAAAAATTTTTCCACTTTTATTAGCTTCCATTAGTATCTACTCAAGTTCAACTTTTGCACAAAGTCAAACTAATTTACCTACCCGTATGATTTCTTCAGAGGGAGGTAAACAAGTATTAATACCTGACTGGCATAGGATTTCATTTAACAATATGCCACCAATACAAGACAGTAGTTCAATAAAAGCGAACGGATTATCTCGTGAATGGAATGCAGGGGATACTCCAGATAGGTATTTGACTTTAGGAGACATTAATGAAGCATTGAAACCACAGCTATTTAGCCTTAGTAATATTGCAAGTGTTTCTAATGATTCCAATTTAAACACTTCTACATTAGAAGATTTTCCATTGCTAGGAGAACAAACAGTTGAAAATTTAGTGGAAGTAGTACCAAATTTAGGGCAAACTAATACGGATGAAATATCACCCATCGCTGCGCTATTAAAAGCAGAATCTCCTCAAACTAATACTAATACAACTCTGTCAAATCTTTTATCCCAAAATCCGACTTTAGGAAAGCTAAAACTCAACCAAATAGATTTATCAACATACACAATTTCTGATATCCCTAACCTTGATGCAGTACAGCTATCTAATTTCAGTGGTTGGGAGAATACTTTAATTAAAGACGTTCCCAAATTAAACGCTGTAGCTTTAGCTTCTTTCCCTCTTCCCTTAACAGAAGTAGGTAATAAAGTTGCCAGAATAGATTTTATCTGGGGTAGTGCTGAAAAGCATCGTCAGCGCACAGTATCTGGTTCGGATGTTGCAGGTTTTTCCGTGCCATGTGAAGGTGAAGATTGTCCACATATTGAACTTGATGATTTAGAAAATTCAGGACGCAATATTAGAGGTAAATTTGAAGGAAGCTCTTGGATTAGCGGTAAATATCAACAGGTAGAAGGTGGTTGGGGTTGTTTAAAATCGGTAAATGCAGGAAAGGAACCCACTGGAAGATTGCCTTATGGAAGCGCTTTTAAAGTAGTAGTTATGGAACCATCAGAGACAACGGATACTGTTGATACAGCCCTATTCTTTCGCTTCAAAAATGTCTGTGGAGCTACACCATATTTTATTGGTCCAGTTCCTTTTTTAAATTACGAAGTTAATGCGCCTATTTTTATTGGAAACTAGAGAGGAGTGGGGGAGAGAAGGAGTGAGGGAGTGAGAGAGGGAGAGAGTGAGGGATATGAGTGGTAGTTTTTTGTTTGCAATTGTGCGTTTTCTTATCTATTTTAATTTTAGTTTTGGGATTTTCTTATTAGTGATGACCTTATTTTAGCTTCTAATCTCTGCCTTTTTTATACAAAAAATATCATAAATGAATAAAAATTTGATTTTATTAAAGTCTACAAATAATCAAACTTTAGTTGAAGAACAATCAAAGGTCATAAAATCCAGCCTTGACATAAATGGACTTATTAAAACTTTCGCGAATCCAGAAGGTTTGGCAATGATAGGGATTTTATTATTCTTATTCATACTAAGTCAATTTTCTAATGGTAAAAAAGGTAAGATTTCTACGGGAAGAGTAGTAGGAATAAGCGAAAAATTAGCAGCAACAAACCTTGCTCTTAAACAAATAGAAGAACGTAAACATAATAAAGTGACTTTTTGGTGCGGTTCACCCCGCTATTGGTTTTCTGGCAGATTCAGAAAATTTGGTGCATCACTTCAAACCTTCCTTGGAGCATCACCAACTGTTTGGATTCCCCATGCGGAACGTTCTACTCTTGTACTTGGCGCTCCCGGTTCTGGTAAAACTTTCGGCACTATTGACCGTATGGCGGAAAGTTGCATGATGCAAGGTTTTCCTTTAATTGTCTACGACAAAAAAGGCGACCAAATGAAATTACTCGCGCCACTTGCAGCACGCTACGGTTACGACGTGCGAATATTTGCTCCTGGTGAATCCTACAGTGAAGTAATCAACCCGCTCGATTTTATGGAAAACCAGGAAGATGCTGTAAGTGCAGGACAAATTGCTCAGGTAATTAACGCTAATGCTGGTGGTAGTGGTAAGGGTGATGAGTTTTTCTCAAAAGCTGCTGATTTATTAGCTAAAGCATTAATTCAATTAGCCAAAGGTAGCGATTGTCCAGATTTAGCAACCGTTTATTGCATCCAGTCAGTTGATGATTTTATCAACAAATTACACGCAGCAGTACAAGCAGGTACGGTTTCTCGGTGGGTCGCAGCTTCGTTTCAACAATACCTAAAAGCCAAGGACAGCGAGAAAACTATTGCTAGCATCGACACTACTACAGTGGGTATATTTTCTGCTTTTATCCAGAGGTCGCTTCTTTCTTCTTTCATTGGTAAAAGCACTATCTCAACAAAATTATCTGGAAAACAAATCCTGATTTTCAAATTAGATGACCCCAGACGCGATGTGGTAGGACCATTGCTTGCGGCAGCGCTTCATATGACAATTGTTAGTAATCTATGTACTCCAAGGAAAGACCCAATAGGAATATTTATCGACGAACTGCCATCGCTGTATCTAAAAGCATTACCCCAATGGATTAACGAGTTACCTTTTGATTTCCGGCTTCAAGCAAACTAAGCAAATCTAGTTATATGGTACTTCAAGAAAGGGCAAATGCTGTCTCAGATGGCATTCACAAGAGTGTGGAAACAAACGGTTTTTATCAAACACCTAATTCAATGGCTATCAAAGCTATTCGTGGAAAACTGACTGCTGCTGATTGGGCTTTATGGTCTTATTTACAAATGATAGACCCTTTTGGAGATAAGATGATTGAATTACCCAAAATTCCTGAAATATCTTCAGCGATAGGAATCAGCTCGCGACAAATCAAACGCTCTCTTTCTCGTTTGGAAGAGCTAGAACTTTATGTTTGGGAACCGATTTTAGTTCGCGGTCAAAATTTAGCTGGTAAAAAAGCAAAAGAACTTTGTCAGCAGAAAAGAATAAATAAATCCTCTGAAAAAAATAAAATGACAGATTTGTCCGACTCTGGACAATCCTGTCCAAATGATGACAGAATTGTCCAAACCATGACAGATTTGTCAAAAAATGGACAGAATTGTCCAAATCGAGAGCCAGAACCCTTGCCTAGCAATAGCTCCAAATCCCCTCAGACTTATTCAGACTTTATACAGACTCTCTCAGAAGGGGAGAGAGAGAATTTTTTGGAATTTTCAAAAAAGAAAGCTGCTTTATTACCCAAACCTCCGCAACTAACTATCAAGTGGATTGAAGCTAACTTTGAAGATTTACATTGCCAATGGTTGGACACGAAGAAGCAAACTTGTAAATATAACTTCGAGGCTTACAGCGAATCGCAGCACCAAATGTGGTACGGACAACTGCAAGTTGTTGTGGAAGGAGCAATCAAGCTCGGTGATGATAAGAATTTACAGCTATTTTTCAAAGACGATTTTTACGAATGCTGGTTCAATTGGGCAAAGTCTGCTCGTGCAGATGTCCGCGAACTTTTAGCAAATAGTCCGATACTGGAGCAGAAGAATTATGAGTGAAAATCTAAGTTTTGTTAGTAGCGACAAAATACCTCCTCAAAATATCGAAGCGGAGGAAGCGATTTTGGGTGGTATATTGCTCGACCCTTCCGCGATTGCTAGAGTCAAAGACATTCTTGTTACAAAAGCTTTTTACATCAGCAGCCATCGGCATATTTATATCGCTGCCCTAGAACTTCACGACAAAGGCAATCCCACGGATTTACTTGCAGTTATTAATTGGCTATCTGATCATAATCAACTTGCAAAAATCGGTGGTAGGAATAAATTAGCGTCCCTTGTAGACCGGACGGTATCCGCAGTTAATATTGATGCCTTAGCCCAGTTGGTGATGGATAAATACTACCGACGGCAATTGATTAATGTAAGCGGCGAAATTTTCGAGTTGGCACACGACCAAACTCAAGAAATGGGTAAACAGTTAGAAACAGCATTTACAAAGGTTTTAGAGGTAAATAACAGCGCTATCGCGTCACAATCAGAGCCAACCTCATTATCGTCTATCCTGATTGATGCCTTTGAACGTATCGAATCAAGAAATATGGGTACAAGGTCATCTGGGATAACAACTGGATTTTGTCACCTGAATGCGATGCTAGGAGGATTCAAACCAGAAAAACTTATAACAATCGCCGGTCGTCCGGCAATGGGCAAATCATCATTTTTAGGCAATTTAGCTTTTAACATTTCATCACTAGAATCATTGCCAACTGTAATTTTTAGCCTTGAGATGGATAGGGAAGAATGGGGTGATAGATTTTTATCTCAAGATGTTTCTATCGAATCGATTCATCTGCAAAACGGTTCTATTAGTAAATCCCAATGGCATCCCTTAGCAAAATCGATTAGTAAGTTAA
>JBCBPQ010000420.1:0-4656 GCA_039820645.1 Cyanobacteria bacterium J06633_8
ATCTCTTCAGCGAGGGATTGAACCTAACACAGGTGAACCAGTTTGGCTGATTTTAGACGAAAATTATCAGTTAATAGAACCAATTCAGAAGTATTTAACTTACCTCAGTACAAACAAATCCCCTAACACAGTTGAAAGTTACGGTTATTTTCTTGACCATAGCGTCCACAACAATTGCAAATAAAGAGCTTGACTGTTGTTTGTATGACCACAACGATACTAACAGAATAGACCAACTTCGGAGCGCAAGAACGCAGGAAAGCTTTTCATCCGTCTGCTCACCGCTTCGCGCAGCAGACGGATGAAATCTTGCACTCCGAGGTTAACTATTTATCGAAATCCATAATTTCCTTCGCTTTAATCCAAGACATTTGACTATAAGGTAATCCAGATGCAGTCGGATGATTTACTTTAACTAAAAACTCCCCTTTGGTGTTTTTGGGTAAATCCACCGGAGATTCATTGATAATAAAACCTGAATCTACTGCTTTGATAAACCACTCTTCAAAACATAAAGGAAAGACTAATTCATCTTCATGGTTTTGCTGTAAATTTTGTATGCCTTGTGAAGTCTTTTCTGGTTCTCTCCATCTGTATTTGATAGCTTTTACTAAAAATCCACTAGGGTTCGTTACACTATTATTATTTAAAGCATATTTTAATGCGTCAATAGATTCTAACACTATTTCAAGAGGATTTTCGTGAATCAATTTTCTTAGGGTGCTATTGATTTTAATATCAAGTTTTTTTAACTCTACTTTTACTGATTCTGGTATAGAAACACCCTTGTGTTTTATAGATGTAACTTTGTTTGTTGATTTTAAAGTTTGACGAGCTAATTTATTCTTCAATTCAGTATTTTGTTCAGCCAAGCGCTCTACTTCTGAACTAAGTTTTTCGTTTTGTTTTCTGAATCTATTAACAGCATTTTCATTTTCTTCTAATTCAAATGCTCTACCAGCAAGAGATTCATTCGCTCGCCTTAATTGAATTACTTCTTGTTCTAAATCTTTGATTCGTCTTTTTAGATGTTCTACAATCCGATTTTTAGAGTCATCCGACATGACAGGAATCGTGAGACGACCAATATGTTTCTGCTCCTCTCTAAGTTTGCTAATCTTTTCTTTTAACTCGGAGTATTTATAAAGATAACTTGTAGATACTCCTGCCTCACGAGCAACAGATTTGAAAGTAATTGATTTCCCTTCTTTTTGCAACCTACAAATGGCTTTTTGTGTAGCAGTTAAGGTATCTTGCCTCTTTTGTTCCGAGGCAGCATATAATCTAGCTATTCTTTCCTCTCTATTGTGTTTACTCATTGTTGTTTGCCTCCAATACAGAAATAATAAGTTCTAAATTTGTTTTAATTGGCTCATTTTTTTTAATTGGTAATTGCCAGTTATATCTGTGAGCTTTATCTAAAACTTTATTAATTCTTTTTAACTGGTCTTTATGTATATCAAGAAAAGTTTTTGAGGTACGAAAATGCGGACAAATATAACATCCTACATCACCTGCAATATCACAATCGCCCAACATTTTTGGTCTACCGCAATATCCCGACGGTAAAGCTATAGCAGATATTTCTTTTGTAAACCATTGTAGGTCTTGAGAATTGCAATAAAATTCTAATTCAACTATTTGACCTGTAATATCAATTGTTCTATTTTTATGAAACTTATCAAGCTCTTTTCTTAAAGTTTCATCATGAATATGCGCGTAAACTGATGTCATTTGAGGTGATTCATGTCCAAGCAATTCTTGTACTATGTGTTGAGGAACACCATTATTAATTGCTTCAGTTCCAAAGGTATGTCTAAATTGATGAGATGTAATAATATATATTTCTCCATTCTCATCGGTAATTTTACACTCCCTAGATAACTTATTAAGATAAAGGAAAAAACTCCCTAATAACATCAATTTATTGTGTTGAGGAATAAAAATATCCCCATATGAACCTTTTTTTCTAGCAGTGAATAGATATTTATTCTTCTTAAAATGTTGTTTTAGAAAATTTTGCTGTTCTTTAATTTCTTGTGCTAACTGCTCGGTAATAGGCAGTCTTGTCTCTTTTGGTATTTTTACTCTACAAAATTTAATCCACCATTTATTACTACTATCAAGTTCTAAGCAATCAAAAGGTATAGTAGCTAAAGTACTATATCTTACTCCAGTTTCGCGCATAACCGAAATCATTGTTTTCACTGGAGTCGGTAGTTTGTATTTATGTTTATCAAGTTGTTTTAAAACATATTCGGGAATATATCGAGGCTTTATTTCAGTTTGTCTTAATCTATCTTCTTCTAGAAATAAATAGCTATTAGTTGCAAACCATTTGTTTACATTACCTATCTGTATAAAAGTTTGTAGAGAACCCATCTTATTATTTGCAGTAGTGTTTGTATAATTTAATTTATTTACGTAACTACCATAATCTATGATTAATTCTCTATCTATTTCTGAGATACTAGTTATTTCTGGATAGTGTTTGTCTAAAAAATCTGAAAATGTATTTAGATTAGTTATATAACCTTGTATTGTTTCATTCGCTCTACCCCTAAACGCAGCAAATTTAACAAATTTTTTGACTAATTCCTTGAACCAAGGCTGATGGATATTCGTAAAATTAAATTTTTTACGACTACCTGTTCCTAATACTTTGACTCCTAAATCTGCTACATTCCAAACATCGTCAGAAATTGGTAATGTTTTGGGTTTATTTCTTGTGGCTTCAGGCGTAAATATTCTTTTACAGTCTTTGCAAATATATTTTTGCTTTCCTAAATAAGTTAAACCACTTTTATAATAATTATCACTATTACAAAACCTACATAGAACACCTTCTAATTTTATACTTAATGTACGTAAAACTGGATCTAAAAAACGAGTTTTACACTTTTCGTTTTTACATTTATATTGTCGCTTCCCTCTATTAAATCCTGCCTTTTTAAATTGTTCTCCTCCACATTTAGGACAGCAAAGAGTATTTGGGTCAAAATATTTTAAATCTTTTTTCGCATTTCTTTTTTTGACTGGATAAGTTACTCTTTGTTTCGGGTCGGTGAATTGCGTACCACAGTTCTTATTTTTGCATATATATCTGTTTTTCTTCTCTGAGGTAAGACCTCCTATTTTTAAATCTTGATTTCCGCAATATGGACAGCAAAGAATACTTGGGTCAAAGTAAATTGGTTCTTCACTGATTATATTTTCAGTTGATTCAAAATTGGGAATAACAATTTCCTCTAAAGCTGGATATGTTAAATCTCTTAATTGCTCCGTATTATTGTCAGACATTATTTCTTCTCCTCTCAATATATTTGTCAAATTCTTTTCTCAAGTCTTCATCTGTTAGATGAACATAAGTATTAACTGTTGTTTGAACATTCTTATGCCCTAACCGTTTTTGAACATAAGCCATGTCCCATCCAGCCCGAATTAATTCTGTTGCATGAGTATGCCTAAATAGATGTGGCGTTATTTTTGTTATTTTTGTTCTTTCTTCTAAGCTACGAAATAGACTATTTACTCCGTTGTAGCTCATTGGACTACCTGTTTCTACACTTGGAGAATATAGATTTATAAACACGTAGTCGCAATTAATCTTAGGAGGATAATCATATACAAAATAATCGTAGTAAAGCTTCATAACACTAACTGGAATATCTACAGTTCTTTCTGCATCGTTCTTTACGTTGGCATCCTCATGATTATCAGCACGAGCTACAATTCTTATTTGATTATATTTACCATTAGAAAGTAGATCTGAGTGCCTTAAACCTAAAGCTTCCCCAATTCTAATTCCACTTTCATAGAGTAAACAAACTAATAATTTATCTCTACGGTTATTGCATTTATTTATTATTTTATGGACTTGTTCTGTTGTAAAGCAACCGGAAAAAGTTGATGGTTCTTTTAATCTTAAAAATCTTCCTTCAAAGGATTTAGACTTGTTGATGTGATGAAGTAATCCTTTAAACTTACGAGTAGCAGGAGATTTTGTAGTAGTCGTATCAATATTACTATTCATATTGTCTAACCGTTGATGATAGTCAATAAACTGACATACGGTACTTGTTATGTTGTTTATAGTTGACTCTCTACGTTTTGCTACCTTAGTTTCTATAGAAATAATTTTAGGGTTGTATTCAGGACGGCGTAACCAATTAATAAATCCTGATAGTTGCTCTAAAGTAATCTCTTTCCAGTCGATTGAATATTTATCTAAATATTCCCAGTAAAGCTTCAGGTTATAAGCATAAGTCCGAAGAGTCTTGGATGAACGCTTCAAGCTAGCAAGATAAGAAATGTAGCTTTGTATCGGCTTTATTGGTTTGTATTCTCTGCCTAACACAAACCAAACTATCTGACCTGTACTTGGTAATTTACCTTTTTGTACTTTCATTATGTTTGTTATTGTTATTTTATTATTATTTGTCCACATCAGGCTGATAAGATATATTAAGCTTCTTGTCGTGTTTGTTGTTGCTATTTGTTGTTGTTGTAAAGAAAATGCTTATGACTTGAAGGCTTGGTGGGAATTTCTTAGTAAGCAGCATCTGGATTGGCGAAGCATTCAACTTTCTGATTTAGAAACCTTTGCTTATTGGTTGCGAGTTGGAGATATATCAAAAGTTGTTTCTATGCAACCAA
>JBCBPQ010000421.1:0-4643 GCA_039820645.1 Cyanobacteria bacterium J06633_8
AGAAAGTATAGTAACTCGTTCGCCATTAATTAATTCTAATGGTGTTATTACTTTAATTTCTTCATTATCATCTAAATATTGTATGAATATTTCATCGCACTTTAATTCCAAACTTGGTTGAGCTAAACCAGAAGTAAACTTGATGGAGCGTCCAGTTGCGATATCTACCCACTGTTTACGTAAAAAATCTTGAAGCTCGCTCACAATCTTTGGATGTTCAATTAACTGACAATAATTATTTATATCGGCTTTTAGTAGCGAATAAAGCAACAAATCTTTCTGAGCGCAATCAACATTATATTTTTCGTCTTCTCTATCAGAATCTAAATCGTCAAATATAGAAAATTGATTATTTAAATCTAAATCTTTTGGTTCCAAATCTAATTGACAATTTTGTTGACATAAAGCTTTACGTTTTTCGTAAGTTTCAATATATCGCTGCGCTATTTTTAAAGAGTCTTTTTGCTCTTGAGCCAGTTGTTCTGCTTGTTGTTTTATAATAGGTAAAATTTCTTGTTTTACTGCATGAGGATAATTGACTAAAAACTGAGTACCCAAACTATGCTCTCGATATAATGCTAATGATTTCACACCCAAACCAATAGAAAGTGTATATTTTCCAGGTTGAATTGCATCTTCTCCTTTCCTTCCTTTAAAAGAAGACGTGGCTAGCACCATATCGCAACCAAATTTTGAACGGAAATTACCATCTTTAAGATTACCGTCCATAGTAAAAAATGAGTTTCCCAATTTATCCAATCGCGCTGGTGCAAACGTACCCTTAGCAATTCTCATAACTGGACTTTGTGCTTGAGGTCTAATACCAAGACGAAATTGAAAAGCACAGGAAGCTATATTATTTGAGATAGCAAAATCTTTATCAATTAAACCCTTACAATCACCCACCATTTTTTTTGCATCACTTTTTGCGATCGCACCACCGTTCTCTCCAGTAACATCATCAACAACTAAAACTCTGACATTTTCTAATTCATGAAAACTTCGACAGGGTGTAAAAGGTAAAGGATATGCTGCACCGTCGGAAGGATTTAGGTATAGTTTAGAGCGGATAGTCGGGTCATTTGCAAAATACATTCTTTTACCCGCACAAAATTGTAAAGTCATCCCGTTATGTTCTTGTAAATCTTGGGGGATAGTAGCTTTAGGATAAGCAGTACCAATAGTAAACTTGACATCCCTGAATAAGTATTCTGCAAGGGTATTTTCTAGTTTTTCCTCTATTCGAGTATCCTGTTTAGTTTTAGTGTCAAAGTGATTGAGTTTTAAAACCATAGTTTGTGGAATCTAAATTTTCTTTACCAATAAAGGCAGTGGGCAGTCGGCAGTAGTAAAACTAGTAAAAGAACGCTCAATGCAGGGTTTAAAGACATCATTAATTATGAATCCAGGGCAATATTTTTTCCGTCCGGCGTAGTAATAGGAAAAATACGTCCAGGCTTTAAAACCCCACTTCTGCAATTTATGGAGTCACTACTGCCCCTCATCTCGAAGAGATGGTTCTGTGCCTACTTTCTACTGCCCTTCATATTTGTTGATACGCAATTACTATATGTCAACTAAAATAGAGACTAGTATCTTAATGTTGGTAGATAAATGAGTAATCAGCCAAAAACAAGTAGATATCAGATAGTTTCATCGATGACCCCCGATGAACTTCTGAGTGAGGGGTATGCAAACTATGATGATTTTTATGACCCTTCAATAGAAGAGCGTCAAAAAGAAGCAGCCAGAGATGAAGAAGAAACAAGAAAGAATGCTAAATCCCAGGAATATTGGGATAAATATTACACAGAGTTTTGATATGAATGTGATTTAACGGCAAATGCTCTCTATTCGAGTGAGATGTACGGAAAATGACTAAAAAAGGAAAGTCAAAACGACGCAAACAGTCTTTATGTAGAATATGCAAGAAAAATCCTACCTGGCGCTATAAAAACTCAGATGGAACTGTTTGCAAGCGTTGCTACCATAAACACCTTTGGGCTGAAAGACCGAGTGCAAGAAAATCTCAAAAAACTGCTGCAATAAATAGTGAATTTGAAGTCGAAGATATAGAATCATCTGTTATATTTAATTTTCGATGGTTACACCGGAGAATTTTATCCGGCTGACCAATACTATTGGTGGTTGTGAGTAGAAAATTTGATTTACGACTTAATTGTTAGTTTTGAGGAACAAATTTACGTTTCGAGGGTGGAACTACCCATATAGTGCAGAATCCTGACCTGGCTTTGCGGTTATATTGCGATAAGGTCACACCCAACTTTTGAGCATCTTTGAGGCATTCTCCATTTTCCAAATAACCGCGATTCCAATCAATCAAGTCTTTGGCAAATCTACCTTCATTTGACATTGCCCATTTCATCGCGTTCAATTCCTCCCAAGTCAAATTATTAGATTTGACTAAGGTATATCCCTTCCCTAACACACCAACAATCCAAGGTGGTATCGTTACTCCTCCGATAAAACCCGCTCCAAAAATAAGAAAGAATACAATTGCAGCTGGATAAATAGAATTGATAATATTTCGACCTTCACGTACCAAAGATTCATGAATCAAAGCCTGTGCTGCTCGATTAATAGCTACTTTTTGCCTCTGAACAGCAACTTGTTCTACCTTCTCTAAATTATTTGCTAAATCTTGATTCCAAGTTTTAAACAGTACTTTTAATGTTTCTGGTGCATCCTGCAACATTGCCTCCAATTGTCCCGTTGCAACCAGTACAAGAAATAATGGGTCATCTTTTGATAAACCACTTCTAAAAGCAAAATCAACCACTCGCTGTTTAAATTCTTCACTCTTCCCTTTCAAAGCCTCAGCAAGTAACTCATCCGGAGTTTTTGGTTTTTCTGATTTACTTTTGGAAGCATCACCCGTACTCATTGAATCAACTCCGTTGCAGCTAAGGAAGCATAAGCTACTTTGAGGAAATTCTTCACCCGTTGTTTGGGAATGACTTTCAGCTCGGGGTGTGCGATCGCCATGTCAAAAGTTATCCCCAAACGGTCAATCATACTACGCTCCCAAAACGGAAACTTAGGGAAATCCATGATAATAAAGTTATAGTCACTGAGTGCTGATTTAAATTCAGGCATTTCTTTTATATACTCCCATTCATCGCATAATCCTTGATTTCTCACAAATACATGAATAATGTCATTTCCGAAATCATTCAAAGATTGAAGAAAGAAATTGACCGAATCAACTCCTCCCATACAGACAAACCATTTAATAAATTTAATTGAATTATCTCTACCCAAATTGACTAAATCATTACGTTGTATCCAATCAGTAACATTGGAATAAACCTGAGCGGGTAGATTAACAAGTACAGATTTTTCAAAAGCTAAATCGAATATTTTATCGGCTTGAAATGCCAGCTTCTCATCATCGCTGAAGAAAGCAACTTCAACAGAGGGGTAAATTGTAGCTATATCTTTGTTGCTGATGTCAGCATCGACAATTGCAATATCGTAAGCAATAGAATTACAGTATTCAATAAAAGTCCTACTGAAAAAAGATTTACCGCAGCCCCCTTTCTCTCCATCAATAAGATGAATAATTGTTGGTTCTTTGAAGCTATTTTTTTTATTTACTTTCACAAAACCATTAGTTGATGCTTGCTGCTTTTCTTCGCTGCCATCATTACTTTTAATAGCTTCTACCTTTAATTCTTCATTGATTGGAGTTTCTGTAACTTCTTGAGTAATTTCCGAGCCATCAATTTCTTTATCCCAATCCTCTACCTTTTCATTACTTGGTACTTGGTTGTTATCCATATTTGATTTTTCTCCATTATTTTCTGTGTGCATATCTTTTTGAATAGTTGATATAGTATTTTGTGTTCTTTTCTTTTTAGATTTTCTATAGCTCATGAAATTACCTATTTGAAAAATAATTGCTACATGAAGTTACTTAAACCAGCATCATCGTAAACATTATTTTCTGTATTGTTATCGTCCGAATGAAAGTTTTTACTCCGAGAACACGGCGTTGATGGATAATGAATTAATTTTGGAGCAGAAACATCTTCTAATCCTGCTAGCTCAATAATCTCTTGTATTTGTTTTTTCAGAGCTTGTATACAATTTCGAGCTATCCGTTGTACTTCTTTTTTATCATCGGAATAATCAGCTACAGCATGGGTTAACCAAAACGAGCGTACCGCTAAAAGCATCATTTGGGTTTTACCCATCATCAGATTGAACTGAATATATTTCATCAATTGAACATCTACTGTTTTACGTGGTTGATAACGCCAACGAAAATCCATCTGTCTAACCATTTTTTTGACTAATTACCTATACGTTGCGAAAAATATAAAAATACGCTGTAAACATCAGCTAAACGACTCCCTAAACTGAAGCTATCAACTTGTGATGGAATCTGCGCTCCAACTCCCCACAAACAAGGTGTCCCACTATAGTGAGAATTTAGTTCTCTTCTCATGTAGTCAGCAGTTCCACCGCAAAATAAAATTTCAGAAACCCCGTTTGAGGGAACTACCTGGTCTAACCAACTCGTAAGAACATCTGCATACTCACTCCTAGCAAGTTGTATCGCTTTTTGTATTTGCATCAATTCATGCCGTTTGTTGACGTTCTTCTTACTTTTCAACAAC
>JBCBPQ010000422.1:0-4634 GCA_039820645.1 Cyanobacteria bacterium J06633_8
TACCGAGCAATCTTTGACTAATAAGGAATTACGGGATTTTCTGAAAACTCAGATACCAGAGTATATGCTTCCTAGTGCTTTTGTTACTTTAGATAAATTACCACTTACACCTAACGGTAAGGTTGATAGAAAAGCTTTACCTGTTCCCAACCTTCAAGAACGAGAAAATCAATATCTTCCACCACGTACAGAAAATGAAGAAATAATAGCCAGTATCTTCGCTGCTGTTTTAGGTATGGAAGTCGAAAATGTCGGAATTAAAGACAACTTCTTTGAATTAGGAGGTCATTCCCTCTTAGCAACACAAGTAATTTCTAGGGTAAGACAAGCTTTTGCGGTCGATATTTCCTTGAGAAGTTTGTTTGAAGAAGCAACAGTAGAAAACTTATCAAAAATCATCTCAAATTCCCATTCTCCGTTGGTACAACAACTACAAACTGCTCCTGTGGATGAACTAGAAAATCGCGAGGAATTTGAATTTTAAAATTTATTCTTTCCTTATTCTCTGCGTTGAATACAACAACCGAAATACATTTATTTCCCCTCCGGTTTTTCTACCCGTTGGGATTTTTTTATAGCTCATCTTCAGGCTTTCACTAAAATATGAAGTTTTGTAACAACTCATGGAATATGACAGCTTTAAATCATGAGTATAAGTACAAAGACAAGCTTTTGCAGTCGATATTCTCTTAAAAATAATGCTCCATATCTGCGAGCATTTTGGAAGGTGAAATTTTTACGGCTAACTCATTAGATTAATGATTTGAAAGCAACGCAGATATTACTTTACTAAATATTTAATATCCTGCTGAGTGTTCTGAAAATGTAACTCTTTATCCCATTCACGACTAAGGAAATTTAAAACAATGATTAATATCTTTACAAAAATTGAGTCTAACGTTCGTAGCTATTGTAGAAGTTTTCCGGTAGTTTTTACCAAGTCTGTAGAACACGAAGTTTTTGATAGCAATGGAAATGTCTATATTGATTTTTTGAGTGGTGCAGGTTCATTGAATTATGGACATAATAATCCTTGTTTAAAACAAGAATTAATAGACTATATCCAACAAGATGGGATTTCTCATTCCTTAGATTTGCATACAGAAGCAAAACGTAAATTTCTTGAATGTTTTAACGAGATTATCCTCAAACCTCGCAATCTTGATTACAAGGTGATGTTTCCCGGACCGACGGGTACAAACGCTGTTGAAGCTGCAATGAAATTAGCTCGTAAAGCAACCGGACGTAAAACAATTGTTCATTGCAAAAAAAGTTTTCATGGTGTAACACTAGGCTCCCTCGCTGTAACAGACAACCCTAAATTTAGAAATGTATCGGGGGTTCCTTTAACTAATACATATTCCATACCCTTTGTTTGTAAATTTGATGAAACTGCAAAAGAATTAGATTCTTTCGTACCCATACTCAATTCCTTGGATGCTGAGGGTAAAAAACCAGCAGCAATTATTTTAGAAACCGTTCAAGGTGAAGGAGGAATTAATGTTGCAAATTCATCTTGGTTGAAGAAGCTGTTCGAGTATGCGAAAGAACACAAGATTTTGGTGATTGTCGATGATATTCAAGCTGGATGCGGACGAACCGGAACATTCTTTAGCTTTGAACGAGCCGGATTAAAACCCGATTTAGTCTGTTTATCTAAGTCAATTAGCGGTTATGGAACACCAATGTCCTTAGTTCTCATTTCTCCCGATAACGACTTATGGGAAGCAGGGGAACACAATGGAACTTTTCGAGGTAATAATCTAGCCTTTGTTACAGCAGCAGCAGCTTTATCTAAGTATTGGAAAACTGATGAATTTGAAAATCTTATAAAAGCAAAAGGAGAATTTATAACTCAGAGGTTAGAAGAAATAGTTGCTCGTTATCCAAAACTCAATGGAAAACATCGAGGGTTAGGTTTTATGCAAGGGATTGCTTGTGCTTCAACCGAAATTCCTGGCAAAGTTAGTCTTGCAGCATTTGAAAGAGGATTAATTGTTGAAACTGCAGGTCATAAAGGAGAAGTCATCAAGCTGTTACCTCCTCTGACAATCGATTCAGAAGCTCTTGCTAAGGGAATTGATATTTTAGAAGATGCGATTTACTCTGTGTTGTTGGAAGAAGAACAAAGTCAAAGCTTCTATGAGGTTGCAAATTATACTAATTGTACAAATCAGGAAGCCACAAAAATAAAATCACCTCAAGTTGACGTTTATAAGGCTAAATTCTAACGACTACAAACTTTTTGTATTACATAGCTCGCAATTTGAATTACTGATTATTTCACATTTCACACTCGTATATTTTTCTATTCCCCTGCGGTGGGAAAACCGCAGGGGATTTTATTTTGAGATGAATTCCTGTTGCATCCGAATTATATTTTTAAGCGCAGAGGAGCGCAGAGAGGGAATAAAGAGAGGTAACAACTACTCCCTTACCGGTGAAAGATTACCTATTGGTTGGAGGGAGGGAGGAATTTTTATCGGAAATCTTAGAGCGGGATAGGAGTAATCTTCAGGCTCCCCGATAAAAATGAAGTTTTGTAACGACTTATGGAAATTGTAGGTTTTTAATCCTGAGTATAAGCGCACAGTCAAGCTTTTAGCTTGTTTTTTATTGTTTCAAAAAGCAATAAATCTAACAATAAATTGTGTTTATAGAGAAGTCACAATGATTTATTTATTAGTTTATAAAAACTATCTAATAGAAAATTAATTGTAATTATTACAAAAACTAAAAACTGTTCCTTTTGATGAAGTATAAAATTTAGAGTGAATAAATAGAACTATGAAACTAATTGAAGATTTTTTGTCGGAGCTTGCTGCTTTAGATATTAAGTTAAGGGTTGAAGAAAATCGTTTGCGCTGTAATGCTCCCCAAGGAGTTTTGACATCGGAAATACGGTCGCAATTAAGTACTCATAAAACTGAAATTATCAAGTTTTTACAAGATTATCAACTACAAACTATTCCCCGAAATCCACGAAATAATGAACCATTACCTCTATCCTGGGCACAAGAGCGACTGTGGTTCCTCGACCAACTTGAGGGGTCAAGTTCTACCTACAATATGCCGGGGGCAATTAGTATCAATGGTAAGTTAGATATTAATGCTTTTCAATCAGCATTATCAGAAATAGTACGTCGTCATGAAGTATTACGGACTAGCTTTCAAAATGTTAATGGTAAACCAATTCAGGTAATTCACCCAGAAGCCACCCTAAATATAACTGTGGTGGATTTACAACAATACAGTAAAAGCGAGCGTGATGCTCTCCTGGAAAAACAAGCACAAATTGAAGCTGACACTCCTTTTAATTTAGAAATTGCGCCATTAATCAGATGTAGTTTATTGCAGTTAGATGCCAATGAATATGTATTGTTTATAACAATGCACCATATTATTTCTGATGATTGGTCAATGGGGGTATTTGTTGAAGAACTGTCTAGTTTGTATCAAGCTTTTTGTGGGGGAGAACCATCTCCCTTAGCTGAGTTACCTATCCAGTATGGGGACTTCGCCATTTGGCAAAAACAATGGTTGAGCGGGGAAGTTCTACAAACTCAACTTGATTATTGGGTTTCTCAGTTAGCAGGTGCGCCAGAATTATTACAATTACCTACTGATTACCCGCGTCCAAGCATCCAAAATTACCAAGGTACTGCTAAAAATTGGACTTTAAATACTGATTTAACCCAGAAGTTACAAAACCTTTCTCAGAAGTCGGGAACCACTTTATTTATGACCCTTTTAGCGGGGTTTACAACTTTACTCCATCGTTACACAAATCAAGCGGATATCTTGATTGGTTCTTCCATAGCCAATCGCAATCGCAGTGAAATTGAGCCTTTGATTGGCTTTTTTATAAATAACTTGGTTCTGAGAACTATATTTGAAGATAACCCAACTTTCGATAATTTACTTCAACAGGTAAAAGAAAATACACTCAAAGCTTATGACCATCAAGATGTACCTTTTGAACAAATAGTTGAAGCAATACAACCACAACGTTCTTTAGCTTATTCTCCATTATTCCAGGTGATGTTTGATTTACAGAATTCACCAGGGGGTACGGTGGAATTACCCGATTTAACTTTCAGCGAATTTAGTCAAGAAAGGGCTATTTCCCAGTTTGATTTGACAGTTTCGGTAACAGAAGTTGAAGGGAGATTGGAATGTGAGTGGGAGTATAATACTGATTTGTTTGATGGCTCAACTATTGAGCGTATGGCTACTCATTTCCAGAATTTACTTCATGGGATTGTGGAAAATCCCCAGCAAAAGGTGTCTGAATTACCGTTGCTCTGGGAGTCGGAACGTCATCAGTTGTTAACTGAGTGGAATGATACTACAACGGAGTACCCCACGGATAAATGCGTTGAGAAATTATTTGAGCAACAGGTAGAGAAAACACCGGATGCTGTTGCAGTAAGCTTTGCAGGTGAAGAGTTAACTTATTTTGAGTTAAATCAAAGAGCGAATCAGTTAGCTCATCACTTGCAAAGTCTTGGTGTAGGTGCTCCCGTATTGGTAGGGATTTGTTTGGAACGCTCTATTGATATGGTTGTGAGCGTTTTAGCGGTACTCAAAGCTGGTGGTGCTTATGTTCCTCTCGATCCCAATTATCCCCAGGA
>JBCBPQ010000423.1:0-4601 GCA_039820645.1 Cyanobacteria bacterium J06633_8
CCCGGTTGTTTCTACCCCGATACTTTTAATATGGAACTTCTTAATTAATTCTCCTATATGGTAGAGATGATAATCACTAGTTTCCTTTCTTTTTCTATATAAATGAATTAAAGACAACTGATTATTCTTAAACTTTAATACTGGAAATACACAGTAATCATTACCAGTAGTAGCTGTATCCAGTCCACCGTAATATTGTGCATCTATATCATAATCATTTTCGTAATTTCCTACAGCATTTTTACGAATTAAAGCACTATCAAATACGGATGTAGAAGCATCATTAAACTGTAGATTGTACTCTCTTTCAATTACATCCCAGCTAAGCTTTTGGTTTTCATGAACATCTTTTAAAAAATTCGGATTTTTACCGTAAATCGGATGTACCTTCCAATGCAATAAAACCTTTCCCCATCCACCCGTATCTACCCAAGATTGGTACGGTGCTTTTTCCCCTTTAGATACTTGTTCACAAAGTTGTTCTAAATTAATAGAACTGTTATTGTTAGCAGCTAAATTATAAAACATACCGGATTTACCATTGGGAGTGCTGACAGCATAAACTCGCGCTTTGTCGCCCAACATTTGCATACTTGGAGCAAGAGCATTATAAATATCCTCAGCATTTTCTTGGAAACTAAATTCATCCAGAAAAGCCATACAAACACTCTCAATTCCCCTAGCTGAATCTGGGTTACTGTTTCTAAATAATACACGTCCTTTACCCTTTATCTCAATATCGGATAAGTTTTCTGTAGTGGTAGTCAACCCCAAACTTTCAATCATTCGTTTCATACGACGTGCTAATAATGATGAATCGGTTTGAGTTTTAGAAAAAACCAACCCCATATATCCAGGATTTAAACAAGCATTCCAAAGCATAAATGAAATGATTGTTTCAGATATCCCTAATTGTCGAGATTTAACAATACAAACCGATCTTTCAATCATGGTTTGGACTAAATCAACTTGGTACTTATAGGGATTAAATTTAACAATATTACCAGCAGAGCGAATACTAGTTAACTCAGCAAATTCTACCCATGATTTAGGACATTTAAATGAATCGTCAGTTTTAAAATATTTACTGATTTGTTTCTGAGTCGGGGGTATTAGAAACATTATTTTGTGGTGGTAACTGTAACATCGGCTCTACGTTTAGACCAAGATTTTCAACAATACGAATAGCTTCTTTTTGATTAACTAGAATACCCATAGCTGTTGACTTTTCAAATATCTGGAAAGCTACAGCTAAGTTTTTAAGTACATCTGTAGGTACTTCGGGGGATTTACCATCAATCATGTTTTGCTGTAGCTGTAGGACTATTTGCAGTTGATTTAAATAAACTTTGAGATTTAGTTTTTGCAGATAAGCTATTACTGTTTCGGGTTGATTTACATCAAAGTTATATTTAGAAAAATCTATCTGGTTTAAATCAATAGTGATAGGTTGGCAATCTTCAATTTGAGCAATCGTTTTTTCGTCAACATATTCGATTTCAAATGCATTTAAATGTTTCTTGAGTAGTTTTATAGAAACATTTAATCCTTGTTCTTTTAATGAATTAATGACTGATTTAAGCGATTCACCAGCGATTACTAAATCATTGGTAAAATCGCCTAAATCAGCATTGCAAATTTTACACCCACAACCTTTCATGACTTTAGGAATTAAGTAACTCTACAATCTTAGCTGCAACCTCTTCCATGTCTTTACGATGGTATTTCCCGTTGTGCATCTCCTGGGAAACCAAACCCTCACTCTTGGCATCAGCACGGCTAATGTTTGGAATCCCGCGATTTTCTAGGCGTTCGGTAATATCTCGTCCAAACTCTTTCCAAACTTCTTCAAAAGTAGACCGCGCTACCTCTTTCCCTTCCCAAAGTTTGTGAATCCGATTGCAAGCTGCGTAAGTCGGTACAAGGATGTTTTTTACTTCTGGTTGCTCTTGGTTGTAGTCCATCACGGCTATTAAAATCTCATTAATTTTCTCGGAAACTGAGGGTTTAGGTTCGGTCTGGTTTTGAGTATTTCTAGCCGTGTTGACTACTTCAATTAAAGCAGTTGTGACATCTACACCATCTGTAATTAATTTTGTAAATTTAACTTGTAATTCTTCAGGGATTCCCTCAACAAACCTAGTAACGTCAAACCCATTATTTTTAGTCTCTTCAGTCGGGTCAACTTGACCAGTGGGTTCGGCTTCACTTTGCTCGACTTGACCAGTCGCTTCAGTTTCGGTCGCGTACTCTTCGTGTAACTTCTCAACAGTTGCGGAATCTAAAAGTCCTATTTCCTTAAAATTAGTTGGAATATTGATATCAATTGCTTCAATAAATTGGTCTTCATCGTAGCGATTGAAGTACTTTGATGTATCTTTCTCATCATCATGCCCCAAACAGTTTTTTACATACAGTTTTGCTTGTTTTTCATTAAACCCATTAACCTTTAACACGGGAACTAAAGCCCAAGTGTAAAACGCTCTAGCTTTGTGGGTGGATGCGTTATTAGCAATTTTATTACCGTTGTCGTCGTAAGCTTCTATGGTACTAAATTCGGTTTCCCAAATTTCTTTAAACTTTCTATCTACAGCTTTCCGGAATCCACCGTTATTGTAAGTTTCATAATTGCTAGGAATGGCTTTTACTTTAGGACTAGCTAAAAATCGTTTTTGAGCATCTACAATCATTTGTGCGGGGGCTAAAGTAGCACGGGAAAACCACCCATCATTTCCACCCTTCTTGGATAGTCCTTTAATAGCAATTAAAAACTCCCCAATTACTTTCCACTCCCTAATTACAACACCACTGTCATACTCAATTGCAGGCATATTTTGTTCATTTTTTCTCAGTCCTGTTAGGGGCAGTAATCCACAAGCGATATCTACGGGGTTACTGCTCACAAGTAAACTACAGGCTTTTTCTACAATGGATTTGATTTCCTGTGGGGGTAGTTCAATGTCTCGGATATCCCCATCCTCATCTATACCGCGTCTTGACAACTCGGATTTTTCGCGTTCGGTTCTAAGCTCCTCTGATTGTTCATCAGACAAAGTTAATAAATTGGCTGCAATGTGTTGTGTGTTAGTTCCGTTTTTGGTCGGGACTGTTTCATTAAGTTTGGGGTCTGAATGTTGGAAATTATAAAAAGGCTTTTTGTACTCGGATAATTTACGGGAAACAGTAGCAGTGGTGTACTTATCACCCAGTTGAGCAAGTAATCCGTTACAAGCTCGGCTAACTTCTAACCTCTTTTCTATCACCTTAACTGTTTCAAAAAATTCCTCTGGAGTAGGAATGCTTTCTGGGTTTGTTTCGGGTGTAGCTTCGGGAGTCGGTTCGGGTGCAGTCTCGGGGGCTGTTTCTGTTTCCGCTTGGTTTTCTAAAATGAAAGTCATCAATTTTCCTTTGGTAAATTTGCTAATTCCGGTAATACCTTTATCAGTGGCGATAGCGCGGGCAATTTCGTATACTTCTTTTTTGGTTAGGTCGTTTAATTTTTCTGTGGTGTAAGTCATAATAGTGTTTGGGTGTATTCCGTGGTTGGTATATACCCATGATAATATCTTAGATAATTTTTGACAACTAATCTAGGATATTATTTACTTATAGCTCTCGTCTAATTTAGAACGTTTAGTTTATATTTGATACGTATCCAGTGTAATTAAGGTAAAAGTAACAAATTCGGATTAAAGCTAAAAACGCTACAAGCTTTACCGGATAAAGGATGTAACTATTTAGAGTCCATATAAATACAGAAAAAAGCACCCCGTTGACAGTCTAAGGTCAACAGAGCGCATTAATTTAATACGGGGCAAATTGTGAGTGACGCTGTTTAATCCAGGAAGGAGAAGCAATGTGTAAATGTATCTTTCAAATAACTCCAATAGCTTATAAATTCAAAATAAATCTTCAATAAAATCATCCAAATCGCTACGCTTCACCCGCCAACTCTTCCCAATCTGCTTTGCTTTCAAATACCCTTGATTAATCGCTTCTCGTAAATATCCTTTAGAAAGCCCGGTCATCGCTTGCGCTTCATCCAACGTAAGCAAAATCTTAGATTCAATCGGTACAGTCGGCTTTTTATCCCCACGGGTAATTAACATTTCAACCATACCCGCTAACCTATCCACTACAGTAAACTCGCCAAACTCCGCCACATTTATAGGAGCGATACTTGTTTCATCATAAACCTCTGTCGCTATTTGGCGAGATTCTACGGCTGGTTTAATCGTGGGTTGATTTAACTCTTCCTTAAAAGCTTCTAATTCAGTTTGGTCAAAATTAGCAGTAGGTCTGGTTTTACCTTTTTCGTAACGAACAGTTAACTTACCTTGCTGCACGTAGCGCTCCAAAGCGCGGACGCTCACCCCTAGATATTCCGCTGCCTGCTTCTTGTTCATAACTAACCCCGCCAAATATCGTCAAATAGTATCACGGTTATTGGCGACATTTGACGGATAACTGTAATGACCGATTATTTACTCCGAATTTGATAACTCTTGAATTAATTCTTCCGGGGTTAAAATTCGCGGAGTCGTGACCGGGAAATCTTTTTTATTACGAGTAACAATAGCATCTAAATTGTTGAGTACCGC
>JBCBPQ010000424.1:0-4550 GCA_039820645.1 Cyanobacteria bacterium J06633_8
AGTACTCCTGGCAAAAGCAAACTACTTAATATAATTTCAAAAAACGTACTTTTACGCATGATTTTTACTCCTTCTTAAGTGCTGAAGATTTAACCTAGAACCTGAATCCCAAGCCAGCCCCTAATATAAACCTGGCTCTATCACTGGCTCCAGGACCAGGACCTGTAATGTCTCGCACTGCAGGAGTAATAACTAGAGGGATATTTTTGAAAGGTGCGATAGAAGCTCCCAATGCCAAGTCTTGTCCAGTCCACTCAGCTATTAAGCTAGCTCTAGGATGTATGCGAACAGCTACATTACCGAAAACATTGAAGTTATCTTTGTCATTTAAGATTGAATCTTCTGTTCGGAATTGTCCGTTACCAACTCCTGCAGTTACAGCAACTCGACTGAAAGGTTTATTAATATCATCCCTGGTGCGGAAAATTTTGGTTCCTACTGCATATAAAGAATTTTCAAAATCGTTGCCGTCGCCAAGATTGAGAATGCCATTCATTCCAACAGCAGCAGCCCAACCTCCTTTAAACTGGCGATGTGCTTTGATATTAAAGCCACCACTACCAAAGTCGCGATTAGCACCAAAGCTAGCAGCAGTATAGGAAAGTACTACACCCAGTGATTTTTTTGCATCTCCCAAGCCAACACCAAAACCAATTGCACCATCATCTGCATCCGCAAATCTGACTCGGGATTGATAGCTTGTTGTTACAAAAGCCGTATTGCGATCGCTACCGTAACCCACAGGTATATAAACACTCATACCTGGTGAAGAGTAAAACGATTTCTTTATGTTACGTAGCTTGGCTATCTTTTCATCGATTTGTTTTTGAGTCGCATCCTCTTGGTTTTGAGCTACAACAACTTTCTTTCGAGTTTGCTCTATTTCTGGAGCTACATTAGGCTTATTATTTATCCCAGCTAAGCTAACAGCAGTTGGTACTGTAACTGTTGGGGTCTTTTTTACAGGTTCTTCTTGTGCAGTTCTGCTGAATTCTATTGTTCTCGAAGGTTTTACTTGAGCAACCGTATTTTGTCTAGACTCTTGCTTAATTTTTCGAGATAAAACTAAGTCTTTAGCTGATGTACTCTGTTGTGATAGTACTTCGACATTTTCTAAAGGTTCTACGTTGATAGTAGGAGAAGCTGATTGTTGACGAACTTGTCTCGATTCTTCTATATAAGATGGCTCAACCGAATCATAACCAACTTCCTGGTTAGGAATTAACTTTACTGGGTTATTTTGCGATTCCGAAGTTTGTTCTGGTGTTACAAAAGTCCTTTCATGGGAAACAACAGAATTAGCTACAGAATCATTTACAACCTGGGGTTCTTCTTTTGCTAAGAGAAATTCATCTTGGTTGAATTTATTTTCTGGGACTGCTTGAGTGCTATTGTCTAAACCAGCCAAGCTAACTGCAGTTGAAACTACAACTTTTGGAGCTTTAGTTACTAGTTTCGCTACAGGTGTTTTTGATAGTTCTGCCTTGGAAGGATACTCTGGTACGGAAATTGCTTTTAACTCTTGTTCAAATTTAGCTTCTTCTGCTAAAGCTAATTCTTCTTCAGACTTAAATTCTTGTTTAAGGATTTCACTTTTTTCTGATGAATTTCCCTCAACATTAGAATCAGGACTAAGTATTTGGGAAGCAACTTCAGAAGAAGATGGCTTTTGTTTCTTGGTTTCGTTTTGCGAATCTTCATCTTTGTTAACAACAGCGGAATTAACTAATACTGCTGTCGTTAATAGAAATGATACCGCCAGGATTTTAGTTAATAATCCTAGAACTAACTTATTCATAAGGCTTGATGGTTAGAAGTAGGAGATTTTACTTCGGCTTGACTAATTTATATTCGGTATTTTTGATAAATAAGTATAGACTCATTCTATACAAATAATTAAAGTAAATGCTTTATTTAGGATTCTGTTTAGATATTTGATAAAGCTATAATTTATCATTCTGACTTACGCAAAGCAATCGAACACTTTTTTATAACTGTAGGGAACACGAGCAAAATTTTTTCTTAATTTATGCGTAAGTTTTGATAGACATCGAGGGTAATTTCAAAAAAAACTTCTACAGATTGAACATGATGGTGTTGGTATGCTACCCACTACATGTTCCCTGCCCCAATCCTTGAATGAATATCTTGTTAAATATAAATTACAATTATTAACAAACTAAAATCGGTAGATAAAGAACAAATTAAAGTTAAAGGAATATTAAAAACAAAATCTCGATAATTTAACCTATAATTAGTCGGTTCGGAATCCTCTTTCATCACTCGAAGGAACTACAGGACTTAGGTCAACTGTTGTGTATTTAATTTGTATATTAGATACAGGTATTTTGCCTGTAGCACAATGATTTTAGTGAAGCTTGGTAGATGACATTTTCCAAAAATATGTTCTCAGAAAATGCTTCTAACAGCACAAAAAATGCAATTAACAAGAGGATAAATCATACATATATCAATATAAACCTGTATTAAATCAAAACAAAGTTGATAAAAAACAATATTTTTATTTAATTTCATAGATAAATCAATAATTTAAAAATTTAAAATTGGTGTTGATAAATTAAAATAAATCAATATTTATTGTTGTGATAATAGCCTTTGTAAATGCTTGTTTTAGTTCCCAGGCTGAGCCTGAGAACTATGATTAGGAAGCTCAACTTCCAATAATTACAATTGGTGCAAAATGCGAATAAAATAAACTTTAAGTACTTGAAAAATGAACTATACATTATGATTGCAAGCGAGCAAAGAGGAACGAAGCAATCCCAGTCATTGTGATTGCTTACCTACGGTCGCAATGACATAAATATTTTTGTCCACACACTTAAGCTCAATTTTTCTTCAGCATTTCATCCAATTGAAAACCGCAATATTACTCAGCAGCTTCTTGGCGTAAGCGTTTGCGGATAAATGAACCAAACGCTAATCCACCTAGAGAACCCAAAATAGTTAGGGGTTCGGGAATGGGTTGAACTGGCCCGTCAGCGTTGGTAATAGCAAAAATCGATTCGTTATTTACATCGCCTGCATCAGCAATACCGATAGCGATGTCGTTGATTCCATTTGCTAAAGCAATTGAAACGCTACTATTTCCTGCGTTATCTGCATCTGCATTAGGTATAGCAGTCACAACCCCGTTTACCGCATAGAAAGCAAAGTCATTGTTGGTGTTAGGTGGGGTAGGTTCGGTAGTAGTGAAGTTCCAATCAAAGGTAAGTACATCACCAGCGGCTGCAATGAAGTTACTATTTCTAATACCAGAACCTTCGTAGGCATAAGCATTATTGTCGGGAAATGTATACCTATTAATAAAATCTAAGTCACCAGCAGTATTTGGTCCTAGAGGTGTTGTTTTTGAGTTTGGGCTTAAACCTAGTTGTACTTCTAATCCGTTAGCTGTACCAGCTTCAACAACTGCGGCAGGATCGACACCGGTAGATAGATTTGCTGCACCTGTTGTACCAGTTCCAGTTACACCACCAATTGCTGTCCAGGTACTGAAATCTATGGTAGCAGCCTTTGAGGGGGTAGCATCTATGGCTAAACTTCCGACAATGCTAATGAAGCTAACAACACCAGCTTTAAGCACTGAATTTGAGAAAAATCTAGAAGTGGACATGATTTTGATTTTTTACGTCTAATGAACGATTGACAAAAACTAATTGTTTTTGAGTTACATATGTGTGGGATGAGTTCTTTTTTGGATATAAAATCTTGGTTTTTAGGCAAGACACAAATGGCTGCCAAGATTTATTCCTTATTAAAAGCAACGCTAACTCGTAATTAAAAGCTGAAGGTTGGTTAAAACCTAACCTCCAACGATTAAATTAAGTTATGAAACTGCAAAGTTGCTTGCATCCAAAGTAGTGCTGTCTACTCCAGCTAATTGTATGAACGGCATTGCACGTCCCGCACCAGCTGAACCATCGCGATCGTAGAATATGTAGGCATCGCCTCCGAAATCGAAAAAGCTTAGGTAGCCACCGGAAGTTGCTGCACCATAGGTAGTAATGCTTGGAGACTCGGCAGCAAAGACTTGGCTGAGGTCAATCATATCGCCGCTAAAGCCACTAATAGTATCGAATGCATCCCGAACGTTGGTATAAACAACTGTGTCGTTACCACCGCTAGTAATATCAATCGTATCTTCTCCTACTCCACCAGTAATTTGGTCGTTAGCGGCAGTACCAGTTAGAGGGTCTCTACCTGGTGTACCGTTGATAATATTAACTGCACCAAGGTCTAAACCAATCAACAATGGGTCGTGGTCGGAAACGCGGAATTCATCTCGTGCGCGGAGGCTAGGGTCGTTGAACTCGGTGCTATAACTCAAGGCATCGGGTTCGTCGGCGTTGATGTGCCATTTCGCACCACCAGTTACCTGGGGAGCTAAGTCAGCGTTAGCAAAAGCATGGTCTAAAGAACCCCACTGACCATCAAATACGAAGGAGTAATCCCCTGTGACCAAATTGGTGTAGCCGTTGTTTTCAAAAGCTTTTACGGGGTCTTCTTCTTTGTAAGCGTTGATATCG
>JBCBPQ010000425.1:0-4541 GCA_039820645.1 Cyanobacteria bacterium J06633_8
ACACGCGCACCTGTTTGGTCAAAGTGTTGCCAGCGAAAAGTTGCGGTGCGGGGGTTCCCCCCGTTGAGCAAACTTTTCAAGACATTGAACTATGATTCGATTAGCGCAGCGGCGTTGAGGCAGGCTTTTAGTATTTGAAGCTTTAACAAGTTAATTTTGTAGCCTGTCTCTACGCAATCGAATCAAGCGTAGCGGTAGTTCAATTCGCGGTACCAATGAGTCAATGTGCGCTATTCTTTCTTGATTTTATAACTTTTTATTGTATTTTTAGCATACTAAGTACTGAAGAGCCAAAATTAAAAGAAAAATCTAAAACTGAAGATGTTTCTGATTATTTTGCACAATTAAGCCAAGATTGTGTACAAGAAGGATATAATAAATTGACCATTATTTTAGATAATAATTCAACCCATAAGGATAAAATGAAATCTCAAGTAAAAAAACATCTTGAGAATTTAGAAATTGAAAATCAAATAAATGTAGACTTTATTCATACTCCAGTTTATTCCCCTAACTTTAATTTAGTTGAATACATTATTCATCTTTTAAGACTTAACATCTACAAGTATTTGCAGATAATATTTTTTCTAAAGAAACAGAACGAAAGCAGTGATTTAAACAAACTCGTTCTGCATTAAAAAAAGGTAAGATAAACTCTATTATTAAAGATATGAATAAACTAAGTTTAGAATTTACTGGCGAGCGTCGTAAAAATTTAGATAGAGAAATAAATTATTTTATCAAAGGTAATAAAGAAGGACGCTTCAAGTATCATAAAATTTCAAA
Source organism: Cyanobacteria bacterium J06633_8 (assembly GCA_039820645.1). Lineage (GTDB taxonomy): Bacteria > Cyanobacteriota > Cyanobacteriia > Cyanobacteriales > Nostocaceae > Rivularia. The sequence goes on from JBCBPQ010000425.1 coordinate 787, forward strand.
AATTAAACTACCTATTGGTAGCGGTGCTGTGGAAAGTTTAATTCGCCAAGCTGTTAACTTACGTATGAAAGGTTTGGGGCAAATTTTGGTTAAAAAATAATGCTGAAATAATGTTACACGCTCGTTGTCAATGGATTGCTGGCTGTTGGAATAATTTCTGCGATTCTATTTTAACCGCCCTCGTGAAGCCGATACAGTTTGCATAAATTATACCAAATACTCTTTTTTCCACTTTATCATGTATTCATAAGCACTCTTTTAGAGGGTATTTTTTGCTGCCTTTATATCTATAATCTATAGAGGTGTGTCGCCAAGGGGACATACCTCTCTTTTCTGAATAAGTGCTTTTGCTCATCTTTATGTATTATTTCATTGAAAATTACTGAAATTATTTGTTGGCAATTGCAATCTTACTGGCTGCTTTCACAAAATCGCGTTGCTCCCAATTTCAATATAGTGACCATCAACATCCACACCACCGGGAATAACTATTCGATTGATATCAATCTCACTTGTTAAGTCTACATAATCACTGAAATGAGCTATCTGTCGTTTAAGTCTGGGAATATCAAATACAACAGCACCCGGTACAACAGATATCATTTAATTAAGCAAGCTAATCTACATAAAAGTTGTATACTTATGAGTTATGTATACCCATTACCTGGGGTTATAGTATACATAATCATGCCTAATTACTAATGCCATTACTAATTCAAACTTTGAATGAAATCACCATCATCGTATTCTAATTCGCTATTTATTAGCAATTATGGCAAAGCGATTCCCTATAGCAGCAGTGAAACCAAGGAAAATAACGGAAAGACTAACTATGGTTTTAAAAACCTCAAAGTTAGACCACAATTGATTGATACTATACCTGAATTGTCATCAGATAATGCTCTAAAGGCATTAGTACTATCACTTAATTTACCTGAGACAATTTTTTTTAGTATCGGGTGTTTCAGTGGCAAAGTTAACGAACAAGAAGGACATTTATATAGAGGATATATTGAGTTTTCTTTTAATTGTAGAACATGTGTACGAGATGCAAGAAATTATTTTTCATTATATTTTCACTTTGAACAGTTTTTACGCCAGCACAAGTTTGACCAAAAAGTCAAATTTCAGTGGATGCTGGAAGAGGCTCATTTTTTAGATGTAGATATTGATGGGTTTTGTTGTGCCATTTTTATTTTTACAACTCACCGTTCATCTCTCGACGAAGCTTATTACTCCTGGCAAAATTCCTTGAAAATGCTAGAGTCTTTTCTCCTCTCTGTTCAAGTTAGATCGCATACATTGATTTATGAGAATTGTTAATCAATAAAACTATAACTATGGAAATTTGCTACAGATATAGGATTTACGCATTGACAAAAATACTCACTAATGCATACTTATTTTTCTATTGTGTGGAATCGAGAAAGTAGACGACACTTAAATATTGCGATACATTATTTTACCACGCTGTCAATGGATAAATCCTAAGATATTTGTTGCAAGTCAAACATATGCAGATGTATCCTTAAGGTTAGTTTAAAAAGTTTACGGGAATTAGTATTTTGGATATATACGAGTTTGATGTTGTTATTATTGGAGGCGGTCCGGCAGGCTGCAGTTGTGCGCTATATACATCAAGAGCAAATCATAAAACTGTTGTCTTGGATAAAAATCCTGCTGTAGGTGCTTTGGCTATTACCCACAAAATTGCCAATTACCCTGGAGTCTCTAAAGATATAAGTGGGGAAGAATTATTAAATGAGATGCGAGACCAGGCCATTTATTATGGGACTACTTATCAGCGGGCTCAGGTTTTTAATATTGATATTAATGGTGGTTTGAAAAAAGTCTATACTCCAGAAGGTACATTTGTAGGTAAAACATTAGTTCTTGCTACTGGCGCAATGGGTCGTATTGCGTCTTTTGAAGGAGAATCTGATTATTTAGGTCGTGGAGTCAGTTATTGTGCTACTTGTGACGGTGCATTTTATAAAGAGCAAGAAGTGGCTGTTGTTGGAACTAATCAAGAAGCAATAGAAGAAGCCCAGTTTCTTACCAAATTTGCCTCTACAGTTAACTGGATCGCTTTTAAAGTCCCCGAAAACGAACATGCCCAAGACTTACTTCGTATGCCCAATGTCAAGCATTGGCAAGGTACTCGTCTCATGTCTGTTGAAGGAAACAATATGGGGGTAACAGGGGTGAAGTTGAAGCAAAAAGATACAAATGAACCCATATTTCTGAACTTGGAAGGAGTGTTTATATATCAGAATGGCTCAAAACCTATTACCGATTTTATTGGCAATCTCATAGAATATAACCCTGGTGGTGGTGTTAAAGTTGACGAAACTATGGCTACCAGTGTCGAAGGAGTCTGGGCAATTGGGGATATACGCAACACACCCTATAAGCAAGCAGTTGTAGCTGCTGGTGACGGTTGCATTGCAGCGATGTCTATCGATCGCTTTCTTAATAATCGTAGGTCAATAAGAACTGACTGGGATCATTCCTAAAGCTTTTCTAAATAATCAGTGTAGTAGTAAACTTTGGCTCTACCGGTTACTTTCCACAAAAAGAGTGAGAAATTAAGATAATTCCTAATTAATCACTCTTAACTTTATTCCAACTCCAGAAATACAGGCATCGCAAATGAGGGTACTTCCTCTGCTATAACTTCAATCTTCTTACCAGAAGCATAACCCAGGTATAGCTACCATTGAGTAAAAAATTAACCAACATATAGCTCGTTTGTGAACTGACGTACCTTACTTCTACAGGTTGGGAATCAACAGATATTGGTATTCCTGGTTGCTGATTTACTACACCTCCTTGCTGTTGGACTTGGTTTAACATTCCCTGCAAGCGTGTAGTAGGAACAATTGCAGCACCATCGGAATAGTCAATATCAACATGATTGCGACGACTTCTGGACATATTTAACTCCTAATTAACAGTATTATTGGGATTGGAATTATCGTCTTTCCACAAATCTTCTTGTTGAAGTTGAGAATAAAATTCTTGTGGAGACAATATTTCAGATTGATTCGCTACATCTAAATCACCATGATTAGATAATGAACGAGAGGGAAATTGAATTAGGTTATTGATGGAAACATCATTTACATTTGAGTTAGTAGGTGGAGTTAATTGAACATTATTCGAGTTGGTGGGGACATTTGGACTTACCGAATCATTGATAATCTCATCACCCTCAATTGCATTGTTGTAATCAGAAATTCCCCAACCTAAAAAACTAGCAAAACCAGCGATAAAGATGATTGCACTCATCCAGTGTACGGATGAATTGGGGGACGGCATCATCTCAATTGTTGTGCGGGTTGAACCAGAAAGAATGGTACGGTGCTTGAGTACGTTTAACTCCCGCTACAACGTTTAGCGAACATAAAGCTATACAAATTATTGCAGCGGCAAATTTGGCGTACATACTAAAGTCTCCTTGGTTTGGGATTTGAGATTACAGGTTCCTCTTAACCATAAGATATTTCCACGTTGCTCAATAGTTATACCAATATTGGAATTTCGCAACCTGCCATTAGCTTGTGCGAGGCGAGCGCTAATATCCATGATAATTTACCCCAATTTTACCCCAATTATCAAAAATTACTTCTTGGCGATACGGTACATGAGGCATTCCCTTACCGCGTTTTTCTGGATCTGGAGGGAATACATCCTCAAATAACTTCCATTCCAAATCGCTTAATCCGCTCAATTCGTCCAGCCATAAAGTGATA
>JBCBPQ010000426.1:0-4529 GCA_039820645.1 Cyanobacteria bacterium J06633_8
GACAATACCACCAGCAAGCAACACGAAAACACCGATACCTAAAAGCGTTTTACCCGGACGTAGCGACGATTCCACAGATTTTTTATCCTCCTTGCGAGAACGTTTGAGTAGAAATCCACCAGCAATCACGAACAAACCAATAAGAAATATTCCCCCACCCAATAAAGCTGTATGAGTTAGTAAATTGTTATTGGGTACAGCACCATGATTCATTCCCTCGTGATTATCCGACGGTTTCATTTGGGACAGAATTATAGGTGTTGCATTTAAAGACATGGTTTAAAGGGATGATTGGTTGATACATCTACTTATATTTGCCAATCATGCCAGGTAATTATGAAATTAGGATGAAATTTGTTTTGGGGGTTCGCGGAAACGATTATATACTTTGTTACAGGGATTTTTGAAAAAAGGTATATTGCGCTTTTAAAGCATTTTTTGCCTCTCGATATGCGGGGTATGCATCTAAAAGTCTATTTTTTCTAGTCGTTTGGGAATACTAAGTTTAGATTTCTTATAAAAAACATATTTCCAAAATGATGAACTGGATTACTCTGCTTAAAACGCAGCAAGTTGATTTTATTGAAAGATTAAAACATGGCTGTTTACTCCATTGCAACAAAATAGGTCAACATAGCGAATTGACAATAATTTCAGATGAGAAATTACTAAAACTAAGAAGTTTTTGTTGGGAGATGGCTGACAAATATAAAAATTTTTCTTCATCTCCAATTCGCGACGTATTTATAAATAATTTGAAGGGAAAGTTAGGAGAGGAAGTTGTCAAAATTTATTTTGGAGATTTAATTACTGAAGTTGACTATGAAAAACGGCTAGGTGGAGATGGTAAAGTTGATTTTACATTAACTTCTGACTCTTCTATTGGTATTCAGGTAAAAGCTCGTTTTGGTGATATTGATAAAGTAAAATGGTGGGTTTCTAAAGAAGAAGTTGAAAAAAATGCTGTGTTAGTCTGTGTTTTAATTCAAGAAGAAGTTAATGAAGCACAGTCTAAATTTAATTTGGTTTTGGCTGGATTTTTACCAACTGATATGATTGACGTAAATTATGAAGGAGTATCATTTGAGATAGATTCATTGTTATATGCTGGTGGTTTACACAGCTATTTATCTAGTTTCAAAACTCTCTCTTCTAAAGAAACTAGACAAGAAAATCGAATTTTAGAAATAAAATATAAAAGTAAAACTAATAATAAAAATGCTGAAGAAAAGAATTACAAGCCTTATTTGAATAGAGGAGATTTACGATATAATTCGGAAAATTTGCAGGGTGCAGTTGAGGATTAAACTAAAGCTCTGGAAATACAATCTAATAATGCTTATGCATTATCTATGCGGGCTAAAATATTTTCTGAATTAGAAGATTATGAAGCCGCAATTGAAGATTATACTAAGTTAATAAAGATTAATGATAAAAGCGATATTGCTTATTTTTATCGCGGTTTTATCCGTTATCACTATGTAGGTAAAACGAAAGAAGCAATCAGAGATTTCTTTCAAGCAATAAGTATTAACCCTGAATATATTGATGCTTACTATTGGCGTGGAGCAGCCCTTTACGATGAAGGAAGAGAACAAGGAGCTATTGCAAATTTTACTAAGGTAGTTAAACTTAATCCTGAATATTCTTCAGCCTATCTAAAGCGGGGTCTTGCTTTTGCTGAAATAGAAGAGTTTGAGAAAGCTATTGAAGATTATAATTCAACCATCAAAATAAAAAAAGATTGCGCTGAAGCATATGAATATCGAGGATATATTTATGAGATATTAGGATACACTACGTTTGCTATTCAAGATTTTCAAGAAGCTGCTTATCTTTATAATGAGCAAGATAATTATCAAAAATACAAAATACTCACAAATTCACTAAGAAAATATCCTAGTAATAGAGCAATATCGCAAGAAATTTCACAAGGCACGAATATCCGAAATATTTAAATATATGTTTCGTCATTACAAATTATCAGTTATAAATTTAAACCTGCCTTATAACAAACCAAACTATAACCAAAGGTAAAATTATCCACTGAAGAATCGGCGTTAAACCCGTACCTAATACCGGAAGCGTAGGCATGATATCGGCGTATTCCCATCCGTTAAGCACTCCAGTAGCTAGAATTTCAAAAACAATTGTAATTACAAGACTTACTAAAATAAAAATACTTAACTGCCACCATTTTGGTTGACGAAACCACTGATGGCATTTGCTGTACTTCCCAAAAGAAGTTAAGCAAAAACGCAAAAATAGCAATATTTAATTCTGGTATATTCAACCAACTACGACGACGGTTTATATTTTGAGAATTCGACATACCACTAACTTACAATCTCCAAATTCGCCATCATCCCTAAGTCTTCATGGTCGAGAATATGACAGTGATAAACTGTTTTACCTTTATAATTTCTAAAGGGAATCCGAATCCTCACAGTTTCTCCTCTGCGAACTAAAACTGTATCTCTCCAAGCTCTGTAAGGTTCTGGTTTACCATCACGGCTAATAACTTGAAAGTGATTGACGTGTAGGTGAAAAGGATGATCCATCGTCCCCGTATTCACAATCTCCCAATCTTCCACTGTATTTAACTTAACCTGCGTATCAATTCGCTCATGTTCATAAGACTTACCGTTGATTAGAAAAGCCATACCCACACCCGAACGCATACCATGATTTAATTTAAAACTACGTACCTGTTCTGGTTCGGGTAAACTTGGTACCGATAAAAGTTTTGTTGGTAAAGCAATTGTTTCAACAGCAGAATCGTAGTTGAGAGTTGCTAAAACTGCTGATGTATCGTTGTTATCATTATTTCCACCCATCATTCCCATTCCACCGCGATTGTAGGGTAAATTGAGCAAACGATATTCACCGGGTTGTTGATTTCCTTTAATTAAAACTTCTGCTCTTTGTCCTGGAGTTAATAATAATTCGTTTGTTTCTACAGGTTCGGATAATGTATTTCCATCGGTAGCAATTAGATAAAAAGGATGATTTCCTAAAGAAAGATTATAAAATCTCGAAGGTGAAGCATTAACAATTCTCCAACGCAATAAACCATTTTGAGGAATTGAAAAACTGGAATTCGCTTCACCATTAACTGTAATTAAATCACCTTCCCTTCCTGACATCAAGGACATATGAGCATCTGAATCAATTAACTTTCCTTCGCTATCGAGAGCAAAGTCTTGTAATACTAAAAATTTTTCTTTCGCTGCTTTAATTTTCGGAATTTCGTCCAAATCACCCCGCACCACAAACAAACCAGCTAAACCCCCAAACAACTGCTCTGCAACTAAACCATGACGATGGGGATGATACCAAAAAATACCGGCAGGATGATTTTTAGGAATGGTAAATTCGTAATTAAATGTTTCTCCAGGTTTGATATTTAGAAAAACATTATCAGCATTACCAGTAAAAGGAATATGCAATCCGTGCTGATGTAAATTTGTCGGATTCGAGAGATTATTAGTAAATTTAATTTTAACTTTATCTCCTGGATTTGCTTCTAAACGTGGCGCGGGTACTTGTCCGTTATAAGCTAATAAATATGCTTGTTTATCTCCCAACTTTACGGGACGATAACTAGCTTCTAAATCTACCTCTAATAAACCATTACTACTTGTGTGCAATTTTGGTAAATCAATTGCTGGTTTTAAAGAGGCTTTTGGTGAGGATTGAGAAGAATTACCTCTTACACAGCTACTAACAATAGCACCACCAGCACCAGCTAAACTTAAAGCGAGAAACTGACGACGGTTCATTTTTATTTGGGAATGGGACATAGGGCATAGGGCATGGGAATATGGAGGGAGAGAGTGAGAGAGTGAGGGAGTGAGGGAAAAGATAGCTACTCATTACTTGCTACTCCTAACTTCTAACTTTCAATCCAAAATCCGTCTTGGAAAGTTTGGGGGACGGAAACCGACACCCTCCGGGTTCGCTAGTTTGGGGGACGGAAACCGACACCCCCAACTAGTCTCACCCCCAACTTTCCGCAAAACAAAACGCATCCGTTGTTAAAATCTAAAATCTAAAATTATTTAACTCTTAACTCTTAACTCCTAACTCCTAACTCTTTTTAGTAAGTCTGATATTCTTTGAAAATCTTGATTTCGCCTTCTTTATTGAAAGACGCTACAGCAAACGGCTGTTTCTTAGTTCCTGCTTCCATTCCTGGGGTACCTAATGGCATTGCGGGTACTGCTAATCCTGCTTGTTCGGGTTTAGAAGCTACAAAACGCTTGATATCGTCAGCAGGGATATGTCCTTCCATCACGTAACCAGCAATAATTGAGGTGTGACAAGATGTCAAATTTTGAGGTACGTTATATTTCTGCTTGATTGCTTCCATGTTGTCGGTTTTAATATCTGTAATTTTAAAACCGTGTTTCTGCATATGTTTCACCCATTCACCGCAACAACCACAGTTGGGGCTGCGATAAACGGTAACTTCTTTGACTCCTGAGTAGTTTGGTTCGGTTACTTTATCCCATACGCTTGTCATAGCA
>JBCBPQ010000427.1:0-4515 GCA_039820645.1 Cyanobacteria bacterium J06633_8
CAACTGACTGTCAGTCAGTTGGATTATTGGGATTTCTATTTTTCCTCTGCCAAGAGTGATAAAAGAGGGTTAAGCATCCCCCAGGATTTTATTTTTTGGATTCTACAAACAGCTAGTGGCATCATGCTAATACAAATTCATGTAGCGATTAGTACTATAGTAGCCAATTTTAATTAGCTTCAGTTTTAACTAGCTTTACTAATAAGATTATGGCTTTCAAAATATTTTATTGTAGTTATTTTTATGTATAAACACTGAAAACAACCCTGTTTGTAAATCAATATTAAGTTTTAATTGATAAAGTAGTTGCTTTCTATAGTGTATTTTTACATAAACATATTTTTGAATTATTACAGTTGAAGTTATTACATAGCAATAAATTTAAAAGTTTTTTACGGCTCTTCAGCGACACTAATAATTTCCATCTTATTAGATATATTTTATACATATTATTTTTGACTAATTTGCACTTAAACAGAAATCTATCTTTCGTCTAATTGAATAAACAGGTATTTATTAGTTAACAAGGTATAAAAGGAGCCGGGAAAATTTATTTATGAAATATACTTTTGAATCAGTAGTTAATTTTTTCTGGAATGGTGTCAATCTATGTATAAGGAGAACTAATTTTGATTCGCTTAATTCTTTAATACCATTTTTGCATAGTAAGAAATACTTACCTTCCGAAATTGATAGAAAGCATGATGCAATAATTTTTGGCTGTTGTAAACAAATTGTGTAGTGTGTTCACATTCGCTATAAATTAGAGTTAAAATTCCGCACTGAATTCTCTGAAAAATAAACGATATTTTTGGAACATGGAAGTTACAAGAGACGGTTTTCACTCTTCTTTTACCTTTAACAGTGGATGTACAAAGTTCTGGAAATCTGAGTAGACCTATTTTACGAGAATTCATAGCTTTTTCTTTAGTCTGGAGTCATCTTGGAGCTACCTTTTGTCAGAGAAAAATACTATTTCTATAACTTCTACTAATAATTAGGCTCCCTCTTGTCCCCTATTGTCTCCTAATTTCTATCTTTGCTATGAGAAAAAATACTGCAAAAACAAATAGTTTTGAAGATGCTCCCTTGGTAATAATTAGTTTAGATTTTGGAGGAAGCGGTACAAAGGGAATTTACTCGCTTTATCAAAACAGTGAAGCACATTCGCTATTCATGGAACCAGAAGTAGCTTGTGTAACTTTAGAGTCGATAAAAAATTACGAACAGAATCTGATGGGAGCAACTTTTCCTGAAAACAGGGCTTGGATATCTGTGAATAATCAAACAAAGGCTATCGGCTATTTAGCACAAAGCAAATATCATGCAAATTCCGGACTTGCTGAACTAAAGTACGAGCGAGCAGTTCATAAAACATTAGCTGCTATTTGGGTAATAAAAGAAAAGCTCAAACTTCCATCAAAATTAAGAGTTGCTCTTTGTGTATTGCTTCCAGCAGGAGAGTTTGAGAATAAAGCAAGTTTTGAAAAATTAATCCGTGCTTGTTGTGCTGATTTTCTTACTCCCAGTGGAAGAATGCAGGTTGAATGCATGATGTTCAACTGCTTACCGGAAGGGGCTGGAATTTATCTATCTCATCAGAAAAAAGTAGGTGATGCTTTGAAACAGAAAGTTTGTGCGGTAGCAATGATTGGTTTTCGTAATGCATCGGTGTTAATTTCTCGAAGGGGTATTGTTTCAAGGGAGGGTAAAACGTCCGATTTAGGAATGGTAAGAATGGTAGAAAAGGTTGTTGCTGCTAGTGCTGGACAAACTGTAGAACGTTTGATATCTGCAATTGCTATGACTGGTAGCGAAATTGATTCTCGTCCTTTACGAAAGTTATTACGCTCTACAACTCAAGAAGGACGTAATAATGAATTAACCCAACTGATGACGGCGATTAAGTTTTCTCGACACGAATACGTAATTGCTTTAACTAGTTGGTTTAAACAAGTTATTCCGGCAGATGTTGAAGAAATATTGTTTTGTGGTGGTACTGCTGATTATTTGAAGAAAGAGTTGAATTCTTATTATAGGAGTACACCGTGCATATTCCACAGCATTAGCATTCCTTCCTCAATAGATAAGAATTCTCTCGGTTGTCGTTTAGCCGATGTTTACGGTGCATTTTTATATTTTGACTCTATGGTTAAACGACGAATTGCAACTCCAACAGAGGTATCTAATGGTGTCTAAACGTCAAAATTTCCGTTGGAGATATCAACCGCGTAACAAGATGGACGTTTTGATGCTTGATTATATTACCAGCAATGAGTTTAGGAGCACAAAAGAGATGATACTGCTAGCATTAAGAGCATTTTGGCTTCCACTTGCAGTTGCGCTATCGTCATCTTTAGATGAAGCAACTAAACGACGTGTTGTTACCGAAGCTTGCACTACATTGTTTAATCAAATCAACCAAATTTACGCTGCTGCGGGGTTTGTGCTTCCAAATCATCTGAGTTGGGTTAATCAAGAACAATTTGTAAAACAATCTTCTCCCGAACAATCAAAGAATAAATCAACTTCAAATTTGTATAGCATCGAAGAGCAAAAAGAAGCTGTTGGTCAATTTGATTATGACGTTGATTCCTTTAGTAGTTGGTAATTAATAATTATGGCTTTTCGACAACCTAAAAGAAAACGAGGCAGACCTAGAAAAAACCCTTTACCGTTTAATGTGGTATCTGAAACAATGCAACCAATACAAGAAACTAGTTATTTTCATAAAGAGCAAGTAGAAGCTGATTCATCGCCAAAAGATGGTAATTCAAAACTTCAAGTGAGAGATTGGGAGCGCGAGCTTGACGGTAATTCGGTTCAAGTAGATGTACATTTGTCCGACTCTACATTAGATGAATCAAATAATATTAATATTCCGTTATCTAGCCAAAAAGATGATAGTAAACAACCAACTGCAATCCATATTATAGATTCAGAAAAAGGAGGTGCTGGTAAATCATTTTTCAGTAGAGCTTTTATTGAATATTGCGCCTTTAAGGATTTAAACTTTATAATCATAGATGCAGATACAAGTAATCATGATATTGCCAAACTTTATGATAATGTTGAATTAGCATTTTTTAGCGACGATGAAAAGAAAGCTTTTTACGCTGATAAAATATTTGATTTGGCGTTTGAAAAGTCAGTAATTGTGAATTTACCTGCTCAGGTTTATGACAATGTTACTAACTGGATAAAGCATAATAATTTAACCGAATTGGGTAAAGAAAATTCAATTTCATTTATTAAATGGTTTGTCTGCACTGGTGGAGTTGATTCGGTCAATTTCTTTCTTAAATCTTTAGAGGATTTAGGTGATGATATTACTCACGTATTTGTTAAGAATTTTGGATTATGCGATGAGTGGAACTATATTGAACAAATGCCTGAGTTTGTTGCTGCTCAAGAAAAATACAAGTTCATAGTTATGGAATTTCCTAGATTTCCATTCTGGGAACGTAATATGATAGACCGTTTGGAAATTACTTTTTCTAGAGCAGTTTCTCATCCAGAATTTAAAGCGGTGTCAAAGCAGCGAGTAAAAAATTATCTTAAGCAGATTTATGCTATTTTAGCTGCAACGGAGTTGATTCAATGAGTACGGATGGTGCTTCCAAAAGTAAAGAAGAAAAACCAAAAACTCCTGATGAGTTGCTTACTGAAGCTTTGAAGGGTAAGAGTGAAGAATTTAAGCAGCGAGTAGTGGATTTTGCTTTTAGAAGTGGTTTATCAAAGGATGACCCTTTATTTCTAATAATGGTTGCTACCGGACAATTGGAAGTGATGCTCGAAGATGCACCTAAAACTTTGCAAGTACTGTTTAAAACTTGGAATCAAGATTTAGCCAAGAATCTGGAGATAGTGGAAAAAGTTGCTGTTCAAAGACAGAAAGTAGCAATTAACCGAGCAGCACAAGCTTTGATTCATGAATCTCTAGTTCGTGAAGGTCGAAATATCATCAATTCTATTTATCCGGCTGCTATTGTATTCTTTCTGATTTTTGGAGCAGGTTTCATTGGTGGAGTTACTATACCACCTTGGATTGTCGGGGTTTTGGGGAAGGGATATACCTTAGTGAAATCGAATCATTTGACTTGGGAAGAGTTGAATATGATGAAATGGGCTATGTCGAGTGAGGGAAAATTTGCTTCTAATTTGATTGATTGGAATCGCGGTTATTTGGAAAATGGAGAATGTCTCAAGGATGCTCAAAAGTTAGGTGTGACGTTATCACAATACAATCGTAAAGCCAGGTCAGGATTTTGCACCATATGGATAGTTCCACCAGATAAACGTAAATTTGTTCCTTTAGATAAATAAAATAAAGACGCTTATGAAAGATTCTCCACAAGCGTTTATAAACAAACAACTTCTCAATTAGAACTCCTCACCGTCATCTGTCCAAGGAGTCTGTAATGCTTTCCTTTCATCTTCGGCGATCGCCTTTTTTTCTTTCTCATCTTGCGGGTCATAAAAATCATCGTAGTTCGCATATCCTTCACTTAGAAG
>JBCBPQ010000428.1:0-4509 GCA_039820645.1 Cyanobacteria bacterium J06633_8
TATAGGAATCCGTTTTGGTTTTTGTTCGCGCAGCGTGGCGAAGCCATAATTATTGGTGTGGGTAGGCAAAAGGCTGTCTTGCAAGAGGCAAAAGGGTTTTAGGGAATTAAAGGGTACTGAGTTTTTTTCAATTTTCAAATAGGCTAAAAATCAAAACTTTGTACAGTCCTATGCTACTTATTACTTCTGTAAAGACGTAATATATTACGTCTCTACAACTTATTACTTAGTTTAATTCCATTCCGCTAGAACGATTTTACCGATGCTTTTCCCCCGTTCGAGACGTTGATGAACATCTTTTAAGTTAAGGGCGTTAATTGGTGTCAAAATATCGTTACAGGTAGTTATAAAAGTATTATTTTCAATTAACCTACTAATCTCATTAAGTAAATTACTTTGCTCAACCATATCTTCTGTTTGATACATGGAGCGAGTAAACATAAATTCCCAAACAAAACTAGCACTCTTACTCTTTAAAGTATTCATATCTAAGGGTTGTTCGTTTTCTACAATGGAACAGATTGTGCCTTGGGGTTTAATCGCTTTCGTCATCGCTTCCCAGTGACCATCGGTATCGTTCAAGCAAAGAATATAATCGACATTTTGATAACCAATTTTCTCGATTTCCTCCGCAAGATTATTTCGATGATTAACCACTTCATCAGCACCAAGTTTTTCACACCAAGCGATAGTTTCAGGACGAGAAGCCGTAGCAATCACATTAAGTTTAGCTAGCTTTTTTGCTATTTGAATCGCAATAGAACCAACTCCCCCTGCACCATTGATAATTAAAATTGATTTACCTTCATCTACTCCTGCTTTATCAATATTCAATCTTTCAAACAGAGCTTCCCAAGCAGTAATACTAGTGAGAGGAAAAGCTGCTGCATTTGCAAAATCTAAATTCTTGGGTTTGCGTCCGACAATTCTGGTATCCACCAAATGAAATTCGCTGTTGCTACCAGAACGAGTAATATCTCCTGCATAATAAACCTCGTCTCCCGGTTGAAATTCTGTTACTTGTTCTCCAACTTCTACCACTATACCCGCAGCATCCCAACCAAGAATGCGTGGTTCGGATTCAACCTTATCTTGAGGAGAGCGGACTTTGTAATCTACTGGATTAACAGAAATAGCTTTAACCTGTACCAGTAAATCTTTGCCTTTGGCTGTGGGTTTAGGGATTTCAACATCTAACAGACTGTTTTCGTTGTTAATTGGTAAATACTGAGTTAAACCTACTGCTTTCATGGATTTCACCTCCAAATTTTAAATATTATTAGTATTAGAATTGGGGGCGGTTATATCTTTTCCGGTTGCTTTAGTTTTATAAAAAATCATAAAAACCTCAGCGTTCCTTTTCGTTTTACGAGCGCGCCCCTCTGCGTTGAAAAATATATAATACCGATGCCAACGGATTTGGTATTACTTCTTAGGCTAAGCCGGAATGACCTCGAACTTACCATCAGTGCGTACATAGATGATGCTCTCTTCTCCTGCTTTAGATGAGACTTGATGCACCGATTTTCCCTTCGATCTGAAATAACTACCCGGCACTAAGGCTTTGACTTCAGTCTCACCCGGCACTTGATACTGTGGCTGACCCTGGATTACTACAGCACCAAAAGTTGAGCCTTGACTACGTATTTTTCCGGTAAATCCACCTGGTAGCTTAATAAGGGTTCCGTTCAACTGATTTTCCTGGGGTTTACCCCAAAGAAAAGCTACCTTTGCTCCATTGTTAGAGGCTGGTATTCCAGGCTGGTCGATCCAAACGATGTTGGATACGTCCACGTTAATTGGCTTCTCATCGGTAGAAAACGCCTTCTCAGTAGGAAGCACAAGGTATGGTCCGTCTTCGATCTCTATGTACGCCATGTTTTTGCTACCTTTGGCAGCGGTAATATGCACACCTCCGGCTGGCTGTGTCCAGAAAGAACCCTTCGGCAGCCACATCTTGTCGGCATTCGGGTCATCGTTGTGAATAGTGCCGCTAATGGCCATTCCACGGTAGGTCACATTGTGAATGTGAGGCGGCGACGAAAAACCGTCCACAAACTCTACAAGGAAGCCTGAAGGTCCGGAGCCAGTGCGATCGCCCCAAAGAGTTCCAGCCCTCGGGCTTTGGTCGCCGCGAGCCGGGTTGAGCGGTCCCCACTCGACTTCGGACATTAAGACAACTTCCGAGGTTGTCTCCACTTCGGGTTTGGGAACGATTTTTTCGGATGCGATTTGCGTGCAACCCAAGGCGGTTACGAAGAGTGCAAGTCCGAGTAATAAAAACTTTCTTATGTTATTCATGAGGAAAATTTGTGGTCATCACTTATTTGATGTACAACCAAAGTTTAAGCCAAAACCGCCTCAATAACACGTACAATCTCTTGACACTTCCCTGTATCAAGGGCATCGGGATGAGGAGAAGCAAACTTACCTAAATCATTATCAAAATACTTACCTGAAGCAGTTTTAAATTCATCCGTCAGCGCTGCGCGAGTAAGTACTTCTGCCCCGATGCGGATATCACCACCGGTCACCCCAAAAGCCTCCTTAACCATTTTGCTACCTAGCATCGATCCAGGGTTAATTGCCACAATTATAGGACCGCTATCCTTAAGTGAAAGTGCTAGACTCCGCGACCACATTGTAAGTGCCAGTTTGCTTTGTGCATAAGCTGCTCCGTCTCGTAGCTTGACTCTTCCAACCAGTGCTTCTAATTTGACGTTTGATTGGGCAGCAGAGGACAGATTAATCACCCGTCCTGAAGTACCGAGCAGCGATAATAGACGTTGTGTAAGCAGATAGGGAGCGATGGTATTAACAGCAAAGCGGATATCAAGCCCATCCTGGGTAACAGGATTGGAGGCATTATAAACCCCTGCATTATTGATTAGCACATCAAGTTTAGAGTGCTTTTCCGCAACAGTTTTTGCCAGTTCCTCGACATTCTCCATCAGCGACAAATCGGCCACGTAGATTTCAACAGCTCCACCACCTTTGAGTTCAAGGAGTGTTTTTTGCACTTGTTCGAGCTTTTCTGGATTACGACCATGTAATAAAACATGGTGCCCTTGTGAAGTAAGCATCTTCGCTGTTTCCAGTCCAATACCATCGGTAGAGCCAGTAATTAAAATAGTTTTTTCCATGGCTTTGTCTCCTTTATCCATTGAAGTCCGGTAGGATTTCATCTGCTAAACGTTTCAGTGTTGTATCAATATCAGCTCTATTAAAGCGTAGGTTTAGGGCAACATGATTTACACCAATCTCTTCCCGTGATTTCAAATAATCTCGAAGATAATTGACTCCCAGCCGAAATCCTAAGTGGATAGGTTGGGGAGGAGCATGAGGAGCTTCGACCAAATCAACATAAAGCGGTTCCATAATCGGCTGAGCAGACCTTCCTACTTTACTAACCAGTCCTCGCCAATCGTTGATGATTTGTGCTTGTAACGTAGCATTACGAGGATAGAGCATCCAACCGTCTGCATTTTGTGCAATCCACTCATTGCTTTGCTGACTACCTCCTGTAACAAGCAATGGCAGTTTTGTTGAATTAGGCTTAGGCAACATATCTATAAAGCCATTCGTACCACCATAGGTGTTCTCAAAATTTGGTTCATTATCGCCCATGAACCGAATATAGTCATAGCTTTCACGAAATAGTTTATCGCGATCGGCAAAAGGTAAGTTTAGTGCTGGATACTCTTGTGGTCGATCGCCAGAAGCAATACCGAGAATCAATCTTCCACCTGATAATACATCGGCGCTGGCTGCGGCTTTAGCAACGTGGGCTGGATGTCTCAATGGTAAAATAATACTAGCAACACCAAGTGCTATTCGCTCAGTTTTACCAGCCAGCAAACCCAAATAAACGAAGGGGTCGTAGGTTTGACCAGCATCCCCAAAAGACGGCACATTAAATGGCACATCACGCAACCAAACAGCAGAAAATCCCAATTCTTCTGCCAATTGAACACGTTCTATATGTCTAACCATGGAAGGCACCGCTCCTGAAGAATAATTCTCGATTGGTACCACTAATCCAAGACTTAACCGTCCCCAACGAAATACTGAATTGTACCCCTTATTAATCGATTGGAACTCTAACTTGTCCGTTTTTTCAATCATTTTAAATCACGAACGGTTTGTTTATTCTGTTCAGTACTCATTATTCGATTTCCTGAATACCGATAACCCCTTGGTTCCAGTTACGTTGATTCTCCATATCATTTTGAAAACCTTTGTCATCTGCAAATTGGAAACGCTTAATCGCTGGTGTTTTGCTTGTTGCTTGATAGAGCCAGTAAGCTTCTTCTGTAAGAGCATCTTCGATAGGCTTGTCGATTGAAGCATAAACAGCCTGCTTACAAGCATTAATCGAATCAGCAGGGAAAAGGGCGATGCGTTTAGCTAACTCATCAACATAAGCACCAATCCTGTCAGCATCGAGAGCCTTATTAATAGTGCCCGTGATTTTGATGCAGACCAAGCAGAAGCCTATGGCACTATTAA
>JBCBPQ010000429.1:0-4498 GCA_039820645.1 Cyanobacteria bacterium J06633_8
CATTTAACAGCGACCATGATAAATCTAACTAGTAACAACTAACAACTAACAACTAACTAGTAACATGATGAACAAAGAAGCTGTAATTTCAATCAAATATCTGAATCATTACTACGGAAAAGGTACCCTGAAGAAACAGATTTTATATGATATTAATCTGGATATTTATCCGGGTGAAATTGTCATTATGACGGGACCTTCTGGCTCGGGTAAGACAACTTTACTTAGTTTAATCGGCGGCTTACGTTCTGTACAAGAAGGAAGTCTTCAATTTATAGGAGAAGAACTCTATCGAGCTAATGCCAGAAAATTAGTCAACATTAGACGTAATATTGGCTATATTTTTCAAGCACATAATTTGCTAGAGTTCTTAACTGCTAGACAAAACGTTCAAATTGCAGCAGAACTAAATAAATGTATTTCTCAAAGAGAAGCTGTTGCTCAATCTAAAAATATTCTACGAGCCGTTGGTTTGGAAAATAGAATAGATTACTTTCCCGATAATCTTTCTGGAGGTCAAAAACAAAGAGTTGCAATTGCTCGCGCTTTGGTAAATAATCCACCTTTAGTATTAGCTGATGAACCGACAGCTGCATTAGATAAACAGTCAGGAAGAGATGTTGTTGAAATTATGCAGCAACTAGCTAAAGAACAAGGGACTTCTATTTTATTAGTAACCCATGATAGTCGTATTTTGGATATTGCCGACCGTATTATAAATATGGAAGATGGGCTTTTAACTAGCGAACAGCTAACGCTTAGTAACTGAATAAATTTGGAATTTCTTATTTTAGATTTTAGATTTTAGATTGAATATGTGCCAATCTCCTAATCTAGGTGTTTCTAGATTGATGCTAATGATTAACCTAAAATCATAAATCCTGTTCGGCTAAATTCACTTGCTGTATTTATTTACTAACTGGTAACTGCTAACTGATAACTATTAACTGTTTACGGTTCATTTTTGAGAACCAGTCTTGTTATTTTCTGGCCAGTGATTCATAATACCGATGTTACCGTTGGGGGGACGACTGGTACGGAAAGTGACATTAACGCCTTCGTTAGATTGCTCTAATACTAATAAAGGTGTGGGTTTAGCTTTTTGATCCCAATGCATAAAGGCTATTCTACCTTGGATACTAGGTTGCCAGCTATCTTGAACTTCTGCGGGACTTAAATAGGTTTCAACGCAGTCAATTAGTTGGCTGATGGTGGCAGAACTTGTTTGTGTAGGCAATTTCATTAACCTAATTTGAATCCGAAAAAGTACTCGCTTACTGTTGTCTGTAGCAGCACCGGTTTCGTATTCGACATCAAAGGTTTCATCTACTTGTCTTCCTGAGCTACTAGCAATTCCTACTGTTCCTTGTTTGCCATGATTGGGGCGGAGTGCTTGAGAAATTTTATCTTTGATTTTTATTTTTATTTGATTAACGATGGCGAAGTGAAAAACTTCTTCTTCCATCCGCATTCGTAAATAATCGAGGTTGAATTCCCGCGAGTTGATTAAATCGGGGTTTGTTTCCATTTTACGAATCGTTTGGAGAGATAGCTTCAGCTTCTTTTCTAACTCTCGGGTGCGAAATTTTTCAAACCGAAGCTTCTTCTCTAGCTTATTGATTTCTATTTTGCCGTAGATTATTAAGCCAATTACCATTAGGGTAAGTCCTCCAGCTACCATTACTGGTAATGAAGGTAATTGATCTGGGGGTACCTGTTGAGATGTCTGTGTAGCTTTTGCTGCGTCAGATTTAGCAACAAATATCGAAGTTGACATAATTGAAACAAGGAAAAAAATGGACTCCTAATCATTAGGATGCCCAAATTAGCAACTCCGTTTTGCGGTAGAATTATATTTTGTTTGAAATATTTTCCAGTTAAATTTTAGATGCCTAAAAGCTACTGAATTTATAGTACATAAGAATTATATTTTTTAATGTCTTGTTTACCGCTTCCTCAACATAAAGAAAATAACTGTTTTAGCAAAATCCGTCTTGTAGCTACGGATATGGATGGTACCTTAACCACGAAAGGCAAATTTACTGATACGTTACTGCAAGCTTTACAAGATTTGGCAGCTGCGAATATCACAGTCATTATTGTTACTGGGCGTTCTGCTGGCTGGGTTAGTGGTTTGGCATATTATTTACCAGTATTTGGTGCGATCGCTGAAAATGGCGGTTTATTCTATCCTTCTCAAAGGGAGCAATCTGTAGCGATTACACCTATACAAGATTTAAGTCAGCATAGAAAAGATTTAGCATCTGTTTTTCAGAAATTACAGCTTGATTTCCCTCAAATTAAAGAATCGAGTGACAATCGTTTTCGCGTTACGGATTGGACGTTTGATGTGGCAGGTTTAAGTATCGACTCATTGCAAACCATGCAACATCAATGTCAGGAGTTAGGTTGGGGATTTACTTACAGTAACGTTCAGTGCCATATCAAACCTTTAGGACAAGATAAGGCTGTGGGATTATCGCAAATACTACAAGAATATTTCCCTGAATATACCTCAGATGAAGTTGTGACTGTAGGGGATAGCCCTAACGACGAAAGTTTATTTGATAAAAGTTACTTTGGTATCTCCGTGGGTGTTGCCAATGTATTGGAATATGTTAGTAAATTGCAGCATCAACCGGCTTATATAACTCAAGGTAGCGAAGGTAAAGGATTCTGCGAACTATCTAATCATCTTTTACAAGCTATTTCATAGAGAATATACCCAATTATACTTGTCATAAAATTGAAGTCAGTGTAATTATTGTTCAGTAGCAGCACAATATTTCAACTTACGGTTTTAAAGTTCCCCCTCACGGCTAGCAATAAATTAATATAAGCTGCTTGATACAGCAGTAATGGTAAGTGAGCCGATTTTTACGTTCTCCCTTAACTATGGCTGTTGCTGTAAATAAATTTATTTTCCATCAATAATTTGATTATTCATTTTTTATGCAAAAATCTGAAAACTCCTCAACCGTTAATGATAATTATGCGGCTAAGGCATTAAATAACACAATCAAAGACACTTTATTGTTTATTAGCCGTAAAAATAGCGATGAGGAAGTACAACTTGCTTTGCAGAAATTGCATGGTTTGCTTGCGCTTTCGCAAACAGATAATGAAAATTTAACTCAAAACCTGCACAAAGAAATTCGTAACCGAAAATTGCTTGAAGATAAGTTAAGTAGTTCGGAAGCGAAACTGCGGGGTATTATTGAGTCAATTAAAGATATTATCTTAGTGGTAAGCATTCAAGATACAAAATTAGCTAATGTCGAAATTCTACCGACTTGTGCAAATAATGCCGATGCTACTACTAACAAATTAATAAATAAGACTGCAGAGCTTTTCTTTGGGGAAAAAACCGCTCAACTTTTCTTACAACAGATTGAACAGGCTTTAGATACACAAAAAAATCTGCATATTGATTACCAATTACAAGAAGAAGAGTATCAAGTCTGGTTTAGCGCTACCATTTCTCCAATTTCTGACAAAAGCGTTTTATGGGTAGCCCGAGATATTACTCAACGTAAAAGGGCTGAGGAAGCTTTAAGAGAAAGCGAAAAACGTTTTCGTGCTGTTTACGAACAAGCTGCTGTGGGAATTTTTATGGTTTCGCTCTATGGAGAATTTATTCAGGTAAACCCGCGCTTTTCCCAAATAATCGGCTATAGAGAAGAACTTTTAAAGCAGGTAAGTTGGCAAGATATTACCCATCCAGATGATATCGAAGCTGAATTAATGCACGTGAGACAGTTGTTTACCAGCGAGATTTCTAACTACTCTTTACAAAAACGGTTTATTCGTAAATGGAACAAATATTATCAAGAGCAATGGGTTAATGTTAGTGTTTCATTGGTACGCAACCAACAAGGAATGCCCGATTATTTTCTAGGGGTAGTCGAAGATATTTCTCAACGTAAATGGACAGAAGATGCTTTACGGGAAAGCGAAGAACGTTTTTGTGCCATTTTTGAGCAAGCCTCCCTGGGAATTTATCAAATCAAATTATCTGGAGAGTTTATTCAAGTTAACCCACGTTTTTGTGAAATTATTGGCTATAGCGAATCGGAGTTATTAGATTTAAGCTGGCAAGATATCACTGACTTAGATGATTTAGATTCTTGCATGGAGTTTATGTCTAATATTCTGAATAATAAAACTAACGCTAATTCAATACACAAAGGGGTTATTCGCAAAAATGGACAGTTAATAAAATTGAAGGTTAGTATTTCGGTAATTAGCGATGGTAATGGCACTCCAGAGTATTTTCTTTGCATCCTGGAGCAATGAACAGTTAACAGTTAACAGTGAACAGTTAGCAGTTAGCAGTGAGCAGTTAGCAGTTAGCAGTTAGCAGTTAGCAGTTAGCAGTGAGCAGTTAACAGTTAGCAGTTAGCAGTTAGCAGTGAACAGGTGTGTTTGTTTTCAATTGAATTTTGGGAATTAGGATTTAAGAGTTGATGGTTCAATTTTTTCCCAATTACCAATTACC
>JBCBPQ010000430.1:0-4462 GCA_039820645.1 Cyanobacteria bacterium J06633_8
AGGTTGGGTTAGACGCAGAAATAATATAGTTTAAACCCGAAATTAAAATTACGTCGTAACCCAACATCTTAATTTACGATATTTCATAATATTTCGATTTATCCAGAATATTAATGTTGGGTTACGACACGATTATAAATTTATCCATATTCCCCAATTTTGTTTTCGTGTCTAACCCAACCTACAATACTTGTTTTCTAAGGTGGACTTTGTTGGAATAACCCCATTTTTCTAGACTCAGGGCATTTAACTAATTCGTATTTGATGATTTTTCTGCATACCACTGTTTCATGTTTATTCTCCTTTTCTAATCTCAGCGAACGAAGGTGTCTCTGGATTATGTTTATCTCAAAATCTTGGCTTACCACAGGATATTTCAGATTCTCGTTATCTTTCAAACTCCTAAACCTGTCTAACCCAAACTACAAAGCTTCTTTCAATCCCAAAACTTCTTCCTTCGTTTTAAAGTTCGGAGAAACCCGGTTTCTTTGTGCTTGTTGAGCTTGGGGTGCATAAAGAGTGTGTATATCGAGATGATTTCATTGTTTTACTTTTTTCGTATAAAAAAACAAGGAAGTTTAATACCCCCTTGAAATTTATCCATTTCTTTTTCTGTCTCTGAAAACATACGGTGGATAAATCAAAAAACTCAGCAATTGATCAAGTATATTCTGTACCTGTGCAACGCCGTTCTATTTTTCATCTGCAACCGGAATATCTGGACAATATGGTTACATATGTCTATTTATGGGAAGATTTTAGATAACAGTTACTAACCCTATAACTTCGCAACTAGTTGATCGTAGCTGAAGCTTCCATTATTAAAGTTAAATTGTTCAAATCCAGCGGTGTTCATAGTAATGCCATTTTGTTCAAAATTAAGCTGATTGCTACTACCGCCTAAACTGATTCTAAAGTCCTCAAAGCTACTAGAGCCAAAGCTGAGTATATCAAAATCATCACCACCATATAGTTTAGCGTCACCAAAACCTTCAACAAAGTCATCTCCGTTACCCATTCTGATGTTGACACCACCACCAAAGCTGGAAGCTTTTACTCTATCCGCTCCATTTCCTGTGTCAATAGTGCCGCCAAAAATACCGTAAGATTCTATTCCGGTAGCATATGCTTCTATAATATCGCCCTTTCGACCTGTCTTAATAGTACCTCGACTATTTTGAATGGCGATGCCCTTACTTTCACCATTAGCATTAGCTTTGAGAGTATCCTTTCCGTTACCCATAGCAATAAAGCCTCGAGTATTATCAATTGCAATTGCAGTGTCTTCTGCTTCAGCAATGGCTACGGCAACAGCTGTGGCTAAGGCTTGGTTTCTGGGGCTACTAGCAGATCTTGTAGCAGTAGAAGTTTCTGCCAGAGTATTAGAATCAGATGTGGCAGTAGCATTAATAGTATCTGGACCGTTTTTGGTATCAATACGCCCTCCAACGTTCTTAATAGCCGTAGCAGTAATAGTTGCATCCGCCAAACTTTCAGCAATTGCGTCGGCAAAAGCAATCAGACTTCTATTCACACGGGCTTTGGCAATAGCTTGGACGAAGGCGATAGCATTTGCTTTGGCTGTAGCAACTGCTGTGACAGAACCCACTAATTTGCCATCAACACTATCACCATCCTTACCAGTGCCGATGTTGCCGGTATTGTTAATCCCATTGGCAATAGCATCAACGTTTATATTGGCAAAAGTTTCGGCGATCGCGCCAGTATTCAACTTATTCGCATAAGCTATAGCATTAGATACTGCATTAGCTTGAGCAGAAATTTGTGCTCTTGCACTACCCCTAACTAGATCCTTTCCTTCATTTGTAGCAATACTTCCTTTGTTCTCAATTCCATCAGTATTAACAGTAGCTTTAGCACTTATATCGGCTGCACCGATAGCACCAGCATTTATGGCTGCCACATTCGCAAACAATCCTAAGCCAAAATCACTATTTATAGATTGGTTACCAATGATTTCATCGCCACCTTTCAATGTCTTGACTTGAGAGCCTGTGGGATTAAAAATTCCACTATTTGACTTGACTACATCCCGTCGGTTTGAAAATCTAACTCGATCTAATTTTAATGGTTTCATGCTACCTGGGTTATTTCTAATTTAACTTGTTTACTACGTGTAAACTTTGGTTTACACAATTAACAACTAAGTCAAGCTCTTTCATCAATAGCAGTTTTTGAACATAACTTTTGGTCACACAAAAATTAGAAAATACTTTCCTAACTAAGGTCTTACAATGTTCGTAAACTTGTACTATTTTTTCTCGCAAATCTAAAGATTAAGCTTTCACTTTAAGAGCTTGATGCACCATCGTTAATGTACCTCCTGCAACCTGCAATCTTGCTGAAAATGATTTATAATCATCCTCGGTTAAAATCAGTACGTGAAGATTCTATCAGAAGCTCGTAGGAATAGATAATTCAATTAATAATTTGAAATCTTCTACTACATTCTGAGTATTGGAAAGTATTAATAATAACCCTCCGATCGTAAACAGAAATGTTTCTTTACATTTATAAATAATGGGTTTGTTCTGCATCAGATACTTTTATAACTCCCAGAAAATAAAAATTAAAGCGAATAACTGAAAGCTTTATTTAATAAATACTAGAGCCTTTATTTTCTAATAATAATTAAAAGTAAAATCTAAAAAAAACTGAAAGTAAAGCCCTGAAACTCTTACAGCGTTTAGCTTTGCCCAAACTTACAAAAGATAGATAAGTTGAAAGAACTCGATCAACCTTCTTTAAACGAAGTTTTTGATGACATTAAAACAACTATAGATAATTTAAAAACCTAATTATAGATCGATATCAGTTAAGGCTATGCAGTACTTGTAAAGAGCAAAATAGGAGGCTGTGTTATCGTTCCAGTAACTCTGTGTTTAACTTCTTTTTAGCGAATTTTTTATACAGGCTTTTCACAACTTTTGAATTGTTAATTTTTGTTTTATGTGCTTTTATGAATAACTTATATTAAAAAAAATGATGCAAATATCTCCAGATTTTTCTTTGTTTTTAAGCTAAACAATTTAGTTGTTCTCACCCAAATATGTGACCCTATTTATACGACCAAAATGATGTGACTAGCGTCACTAAACTAATACTTGTACTTGAATTACCGTAATAAAAGCTACAATTTATGCAGAATAGGCACTATAGTTTTTAAAGTATTTTTGCTCTAACTTTAGTAAAATCTTGTCCTTGATATATAATCAATCCTCTTTTATCACTTTCGCTATAGAAAGATCCAAAACCCTTATTTTGACAGACTTTTATGAATTTAGGCGATTTTTGGGTTGAGAAACTAAACCCAACAACGGAAAACCTCGGGATTGTTGGGTTACGCTATGCTCCACCCAACCTACATTTATTTTGATTTTTCCAGAGTGACAGAAAACGGTTGCGAGAACCTTGGGTGCGACAATAGAAAGATTAATGATTTTACTGTTGAACTCTATGAGTGTCGTAGTGAATTAAGCAGTAGAAATATATTGAAGCCGTAACACATCATATAAGTAAGTTTTTATACATTTAAAAAACCGGCTTTTCCAAAAAACCGGGTTTATAAATCCTCAAAAATTATTTAATCTATAATTCCAAACAACACTTACGAAAATCATCACCGCGTACTTCAAAGTTGGCATACTGGTCAAAACTGGCACAAGCAGGAGACAATAATACTACTTTGGCATCGTGCTTCTTGGCTAATTCTAATCCACGATTAACGGCTTTTTCCATTGTTCCCATGTCTTCGTAGTTGGAATATCCTTCTTCTTCCAATCGCTTTGCAAATACCGGTGCTGCATCACCAATTAATAATACAACTGCGGCTTTTTGCTTAATTTTATCTATCCAGGGTTTATCGTTACCAGCTTTGGCAGCACCCCCAGCTATCAATATTGCCGGACTTTTTACCGATGCTAAACCAACTTCAGCAGCATCGTAGTTTGTTGCTTTACTATCATTGATAAAATCAATTGCTTCTATTGTCCGAATATGCTCTAACCGATGGGGTACCCCAGGAAATTCGCTAATTGCTTGATGAATTGCTGATTTTTCAATTCCTGCTAATCTTGCTGCTGCAACTGATAATAATAGATTTTGTAAATTATGCTCTCCCACCATTTTTAAGGCGGAAACTGGCATAATTTTTTGCTCTTCTGATGTAGATGCAATTTGCGTTTCTAGAACCCAACCATCTTCTATATAAAAACCTTTGCCGGTAAGTAAATTATCTTTACCTTTTACGCTTGTCCAATAAGCATCTTGCCAATCGGTTTCACCCATTTTTCTCAAATATGGATCGTCACCGTTAAAAACTTGTATTTGAGAACGTTTTAATAAACGCGCTTTGATACTGTAGTAGTTTTCTACAGTTTTATGACGGGCTAAATGGTCTGGGGTTAATGTCTCCCAAAATTGGAATCTGGACGACATTAAC